>NZ_CAURKP010000099.1:0-19591 GCF_963525155.1 uncultured Rhodococcus sp. | reverse complement strand
TGCGTGAACAATGCTGCGGACAAACCGAATTCGCCCTCGTTCGCCAAGCGGAATGCGTCTGCGGTTGTTGCTGCCCGCTGCACCGCCAGTACCGGGCCGAAGAGTTCCTCGAACCACAGTTCGGTGCTCGCCGGTAGTTCCAGCACTGTCGGCTGGACGTAGTAGCCCGACTGCGGCGCTTCGGCGGTGGCCACAACCCTGGCGCCGCCGTCGACGGCTCGATTGATCCCCTCGATGATCGACTGCTGCGCGTATGCGCTGACCACGGGACCTGTCGTGACGTCGGGATCGAGTGGATCTCCGACTCTCAGTTGCTTGACTTCGACGGTCAGCCTGGCCAGGAATTCCTCGGCGATGGATTCATGGAGCACCAGACGTGAAGTGGCCGTGCATTTCTGGCCGGTTGACCGAAATGCGCCCAGCATCACCTGCTCGACCGCAAGCTCGAGATCTGCGTCGGCAAGTACGACGGCTGCGTTCTTTCCACCCATTTCCGCCTGTACCGGAACTCCGCGCGCCGCAGCAGATCCCGCGATCTTTCGGCCGACGCCGGTGGAACCGGTGAAGGTGACGGCGTCGAGGTCCGGGTGATCGACCAGCGCTTCACCGGCCGCGCTGTCGGCGAGGATCATGTTCAGGACTCCGTCGGGTAGGCCCGCTTCGGTCAGTGCCTGCGCGAGACGGAAGGCCAGAAGGGGCACCGCGGCAGCCGGTTTCCAGACGACGGTGTTTCCGTACACCAAGGCAGGCGCAATCTTCCATGCCGGGATCGCGATCGGGAAGTTGAACGGCGTGACGACGCCTACCACGCCGAGAGGTTTGCGAGTGACGAGAATCTGCTCGCTGCTACGTGGGGAGGAATACACCGTTCCGGTCTCGCGGTCGGCGGCGTTGCCGTAGTAACGCAGAATCTGCGCTGCGCGGCGCACCTCTCCGATACCCTCGGCCAGCGTTTTCCCTTCTTCGCGGGTGAGTTCTTCGCCCCAGGCCTCAGCGTTGGATTCTATGATTTCCGCTGCGCGAGTGAGGTATGCGCCGCGTGCGGACATCGGCAGGCGGGCCCAGTCGTTCGCGGCGATGCGGGCGACGCGAACACCGGTCGCCATTTCGGAGGCACCGGCGCGGCCTCCGGTGGCGACAACCTCGTCGGGACGCGCCGGGTTGGTGTCCGTCAGTGTGCCGTCGCTGCCCGTGACCCAAGCTCCGCCGATCAAGCTGCGCACTGCGACGCTCATCGGACTGCGGCCACAGCGTCGCGAAGAATACCGAGTCCTTCGGTCAGCAACTCGTCGGAGATGCTCAGCGGTGGGAGGAAACGGACGACGTTTCCATAGGTGCCGGCGGTGAGCAGAAGGAGACCGTGCGCGTGTGCGTAGCTGACGATCTGGGCGACGGCCTCGCGATTCGGAGCCTTGTCCTCGTTGTGGACGAGTTCGATTGCAATCATGGCGCCGCGTCCACGAATGTCGCCGATTATGTCTGTGTCCGAAGCGATTTCGGACAAACCTGTGGTCAGAATGTCGCCGATGTCCTTGGCGCGGTCGAGGAGCCCTTCCATCTCGATCGTCTCGAAAACTGCCAGGGCGGCCTCGCAGGCAACGGGATTGCCGCTGTACGTACCGCCGATACCACCGGGATGCGCGGCGTCCATGACGTCGGCACGGCCGGTCACGGCGGCGAGTGGCATTCCGCCGGCGAGACCTTTTGCGGTTGTGATGATGTCGGGGACGAAGTCCTCACTCTCGCTGGCGAACCAGGCTCCGGTTCGTGCGATACCGGTCTGGACCTCGTCCGCGACGACGAGAATGCCGCGCTCACGGCAGAATTCCGAGATGCGCTTCAGGAATCCCGGAGCGGGAACGATGAAACCGCCCTCACCCTGAATCGGTTCCACGACCACAGCGGCTACCGATTCGGCGCCGATCTGAGTGTCGATCGCAAGACGGAACTGGGCGAATGCTTCGTCGGCCGCGTTTTCGGGGCCGCTCGGCCAACGGTAGGGGTATGCCATCGGAACCCGGTAGACCTCTGGTGCGAACGGGCCGAATGTGGCCTTGTACGGCTGGTTCTTGGCTGTCATCGTCATGGTCATCAACGTGCGACCGTGGAATGCGTGGTCGAAGACGACAACTGCCGGGCGACCGGTGGCGGCACGTGCGTATTTCACGGCGTTCTCGAGCGCTTCGCTGCCGGTGTTGAACAGCGCTGTTCGCTTCTCGTGATCTCCCGGGGTCAGGCGGTTGAGCGCTTCGCAGACCTCGAGGTACCCCTCGTAGGGGTTTGCGAGGAAACACGTATGGGTGAACTGACCGAGCTGGCGCGTGGTGCGTTCGACCACGCGCGGCGCACTGTTTCCGACGGTGGTCACGGCGATGCCGCTGCCGAAGTCGATGAACGAGTTGTCGTTGACGTCGACGACAACTCCTCCGCCCGCTGCGGCAACGTAAATGCTGGATCCGCTGGTCAGCCCGGCCGGCAGTGCGGCGCTCCGGCGCTTTGCCAAAGCGCGCGAGTTGGGGCCGGGCACTTCGGTGACGAGGCGTCGTATCTGGGGAAGGGTCGGTCCACCGATACACGTTTCCGTGCCGTGCTCGAGAATGGTCATCGCAGTGCCTCCAGTCGTTTTCCGAACTGTAGGACGGCGATGAATGATCCGGACATGGCCGGATTGTCGAGTGCCTTCTATCTCATAGGACGCCGCGTCCAGCAGGTTGTTCAGCAGGTTACTGTGCGAAACTGCCGAGGAATCGTTGCAACAGTGGGTTGTACACCTCAGGGGCTTCCCAGAACGCTGCATGCCCCACACCGGGAATCACGTGATACGTGCCCTCCCAGAGATTCGCGAAGGTCAACGACGCGACATACGACGTGTTCACGAACGGGTCCTCGGCGCCGTCGATCACCGCGAGTGGCACAGACGCCGTTGCAACCAGAGCCTTCTGATCCGATTCGCGGCCGGCGCCGAATGCGTCGAACATGATCTTGCGAGCGCGCCCGTCCGTGCGTATCGCGGAGTCGAGGGCAGCCTGCTCGAAGGGAACGGCGGTCATTCGTGCGTAGAGTTCGGCTTCTTGCGCGGTGATGACCTCGGTGCCGCCGATGGACAATCCGTCGCCGGCATTGAAGGCGTCGCCGAGCGTCTCGGGATTTGCCGGCGGCGTACCGGTGATGACGATTCCGGTGAGCCCGGGGAATTTCGCGATCAACTCGAGAGCGATGTGTCCGCCGAGCGACCAGCCGACGACAACGGCTCTTTCGACGCCGAGTTCGGTCAGAACATCGACGATGGCGTCGGCGTAACCGTTCTGCGTGTATGCGGCTTCGGGATCGCTGGCGTCCTCGGAGTCGCCGTGGCCGAGTAGGTCCAGAGTGATCATGCGGTAGTCGCCGGCCCAGTCGGCGTCGACCTGATGACGGAAGATGGAGCGGCTGGCCGAGTTCCCGTGGATGAAGACAACCGGAAAACCGTCGGTGGCACTGTCGTCGACTGCCATGACGCCATGCCGGGTTTCGATCTTGGTGGTTGTCATCGGAATCCTCATCGTTCGAAGTGCACGGTCAGCGGGTATCCACGCTACCGGGCATATGCGGCATAGAGTTCACCCGTGGACTTCGCATTGCGCTCGTGCAGTTGGCACGGTCACGAGACCTACGCTCCGGACGAACCGGAACTGCGGGATCGACTACATGTGGATACTGCGGTGGGTCAGGCGTGGCGGTGCCTACGTTGCGGCAACTTCGTCCCGGGAGCGCCCCGAGCATCGGGACCGGCGGACGCCGCCCCCGAGGTTCCGCGGGGGAGGCTGCTTCGCGACCGGTTGATCATGCGACTTCTTGCCACCGAGAGAATGTTCCGCGCTATGGGTTTGGTTCTTCTGGCGATCGGTGTGTTCGAACTGAGATCGTCGAAGGGTCGCGCCGAGGACGCCTTCGAGAACGAATTGCCGTTGATCAGGCCACTTGCCCGTCAATTGGGCTGGAACATCGACGATTCCAAACTGGTCCATCACATCGAGCAGGCGTTTTCGTTGTCCGCTACGACGCTCACCTGGATCGCAGTCGGGCTGTTGGTCTACGCCGGCCTTCAAGTGATCGAGGCAGTCGGCCTGTGGATGGTCGAACGCTGGGGCGAGTACTTCGCGGTGGTGGCGACCAGCTTGTTCCTGCCCCTCGAAATCTACGAATTGACCGAGAAGATCACGTGGTTGAGGGCCGGGTTGCTGCTGGTGAACATCGCTGCCGTCGTATGGCTGATCTGGAGCAAGCGACTCTTCGGTGTCCGCGGCGGCGGCGCGGCGTATCACGCCGAACATTCGGAGGAGAGCTTGCTGACGGTGGAGAGGGCCGCGGTCAAGCAGGCTTCGTGAGACCAGCTTTCGACGCGGCAGCACCCGCCAGCGTTGCTGCACCGATCGTGATCATGGCGGCGAGGAGGATCGCTGCGGGTTCACCGTCGCCCATCACCCCCAATTGAGTGCCCACCGTAACTGCGGCAACCGGTACTCCCAGTTGCGCGGCGGACAGCACGCCGAGAGGGAGCGGGAGACCGAGGGCGCGTATCGCGGCGTGAACCACGAGAGTTGCTCCGCCCAAGACCAATCCGAGCCAGATGGCGGACGGATGGGTGACGAGGTCGCGCAGATTGATCGCCGCTCCCAACCAGACGAAGAAGAGGGGAGCGAAGAAGCCGTCGGTGATGGCGAAGAGCTGTTTGGCGAGGCGGCGGGGTTCACCGATCGCGGCAAGAACGAGCCCGAAGGCGAAGCCCGCGAGCATGATCGACACGTGAGTGCTCGACGCCAGCGCTGCCAGAGAAAAGAGGATCACCAGATTGATCCGGAGTTCGAGTGCAAACTTTCGTTTCTCCGAGAATTTGTGGAGCCTTCGCCAATGGCCGGACCGGTGGAAGGCTCGCAGTACGAAGAACAAGGCAACCGCACACGCCGCCACAGCCAGTGCGCCGACACCGGCACGAGGGGCATTGTCCGGATCGATCACCAAAGGCAGCGCAACAATGCAGACGGTGTCCGCGATCGCGACCTGGGCAGTCATCTGCAGAACCGAGGTTCCACCGAGCCCCAGCGAATCGACGATGGGGAGAATCAACGCCGCGGACGACGACGCGATCAGGACCGCGTACAGCGCGGCGTGACCGGTGCCGAATGCCGTCGCCGCACCGTAGCCGGCAACAACCGACAGAAGTCCGACGACAACCGAGCGAACGGCACCCTTGCCGATTGCCGCACGGACTGCCGGATCGCGGACCGGGACGTGTGAGCCGGCCACCATCATCGTGAGCGCGAATCCGATATCGGCCAGGAACGTGAAAGTCTGGTCCGAAGAGTCGAGCAGCCCGAAACCGGTGACACCGAAGACGACGCCCGCGGCAAGTTCGCCGACCACCACGGGGACATGCCAGCTGACGCGAGCGCCGAGCAGCGGGCCGAGAATGCCGGCCAGCGCGACGAGGGCAAGGATGCCGAAGGTCATCGACGACCTACGAGTTAACTGTCGAGGGTGCGATCTTCGCGGGGATGGCGGTGTTCTCGTCCACGTGGTAGCTCGCACAGACACGGTGGTAGCCGTCGGCGATCTGCGCCGGTACTCCGGCGCGGAAGTCTCCCTGCACCAGCAGGATCGGCGACAGCGCGATCCCCTTGCGGATCTTCAACAGGTCGGCAGCCACGTGTGGGTTGTCGACCGGAAGCAGAGGGAGCCCAGCAGCCCGCAGGATGTCTTTGGCCTTCTTCGAGACCAGCGTCGCCGTCTTGAGGGCGTACACGAGAGCTTGGACCTGAACCGGCGTCGCGCCCAACTGGAGGTAATCGCGGGCCGCCGGGTAGTCGTGCTCGTCCGGCAGGTCCTTCCAGAGAACGGCGGGAGCCTTCTCGGCTACCTTCGGCTCTGCTGTCTTGGGAGCCTTCGGCTGCGCTGCCTTCGACGCCTTCGGCTGGGCTGCCTTCGACGTTTTGCTCTTGGCCATCTGTGCTGTTTCCTTCAGTGTCGGTCCGCGAGTGGAGCTGGTGCAGAAATCGTGCACTATCAGCGCCGCAGGCACCACATCGGAGCTGTTTGGCCCCCTAGGCGGCGGGTAATCAGCAGACTGCGGGGGAACGAGCAGGAGGCGAAGCAATGAAGCGGATTCTCGCAGTGCTCGCAGCGCTGATCCTGGCGGTGTTCGCACTGACCGCGTGCAGTGACAACAACGATTCGTCGGACAACGATTCGGCCGATCACGACGGCATGGCGATGACCAGTATGCCGATGACCAGCATGCCGACCAGTATGTCGATGCCGAGCATGCCTCTGGGTATGTCGACGCCGGGAGCGTCGTCGATGGGAATCGTGATCAGCGGTTTCGAATATTCGACGCCGGAGTCGGTGATGCCCGGACAGGTACTGACCATTCAGAACAACGACACCGTCGAGCACTCAGTCACGTCCGATACCGCGGGGTTGTTCAACGAGGACATCGAAGCGGGTGAGACGGAAACCATCACGGTGCCGAACGAGCCTGGAACGTACACGTTCCACTGCACCTACCACCCGAGCATGCACGGCACCTTGACGGTCAAATAGAGGTCGGCTCGGTCTGGCGTGACTTTCGCGAGAAAACGTTGGCGGCACGCGCCGGATTGAGCTGGTGGAGAACAGATCCGGGTGTACGGTTTTCAGGTGCGCCGGAGAACAGCGATCAGTGTCGTCACGCTCGTGGTTTGCGCCCTCGGCTTTTCGCCGCCGGCGCTCGCGGATTCACCGAACGGCTCGTATTCGTCACAGCTGCTGTACTTCTCGGTCGATGTCGGGCCTGAACTCTCGACGCCGTGCACCGTCGTCGGTGAACTCTTTGTTCCCGATGGTGTCGACGCTGACAACCCAGCTCCCGCGATCCTGACCACCAACGGGTTCGGCGGTTCGTACAAGGACCAGATTCCTGCCCTGCAGAACTTCGCCGAGAACGGGTATGTCGGACTGACGTATTCGGGATTGGGTTTCGGCGGCACGAGTTGCAAGATCACACTCGACTCTCCCGCATACGACGGTGTCGCCGCTTCCCAGTTGGTCAGCTTCCTCGGCGGCCAAGAAGGGATTGCCTTCACGGATCAGGCTCTGACGCAGCCCTATCCGGCGCTCACCACGGTGGTTCAGGACTCCGTCGATCACACCGGTGCACCGTCGACGAACGACCCGCGGGTCGGAATGACGGGTGGCTCTTACGGCGGCGGCATTCAATTCGCCGCCGCGAGTGTCGATCCCCGCATCGACACCATCATCCCCATGATCACCTGGAACGATCTCTCGTATTCTCTGGCGCCCAACAGCACCGGGACCATCTCCGGAGTGTCGACTGCGGAGCCGGGAGCAGCGAAGGTGCTCTTTGCATCGCTGCTCTTCGGCGCGGGCATCGCGAATCCCGGTGTGGACGGTTACATCGCAGATCCCGCACGGCTACCCGGCTGCCCGAACTACGTCCCTTACATGTGCAACGCGATCGCCGAGGCGGTGGTGACCGGCGACATCGGACCGCAAGTAGTGAGTGAGCTCCGAGCGTCATCGGTCTCGTCGTTCGTCGACCGGATCAATATCCCGGTACTGCTTGCTCAGGGGCAACAGGACACCCTGTTCGATCTGAACGAGGCAACCGCGACTTACTACGCGCTGAAGGATCGTGGCGTCGATGCCAAGATGATCTGGCATTCGTGGGGGCACAGCCACTTGGCCGCTGCGCCGGGCGAGTTCAGCTTCTCCGCACCCGACGAGGATACCCAGTACGAGACCGGTCGCTTCATGGACTGGTTCGATCACTACCTCAAAGACGAGAACACCGAGACCGGCCCGGAATTCGCGTATTTCCGCAACTGGATCGACTACGAGGGAAACGCGGCACCGGCCTACGCGACGTCCGACACCGTCGATGTCGGGACCGCTCGCGCCTTCCATCTGTCCGCTGACGGGGGACTGCTACCGGACGGCACGCCGGTGATACCGGGTTCGAAGACGATCGTCACCGCACCGGCTGGGCTGCCGACGGGCGTAGAGCCACTCAATATCAATCCGGCCGGAAACATTCCGAATGCACAGATTCCGGGAACCGAGGCGCTCTGGACCACTGCGCCGATGACCGAGGCTATGGACGTGGTGGGAGCCCCCACTGTGACGCTGCGTGTTGCGGCGCCCGGACAGCCGGTGGTGTTCGCGAAACTCTACGACGTGGCTCCGGACGGAACTTCCTCGCTGATCAACGGACTCATCGCGCCCATACGCATCAGTGACCCGTCGCAGCCGGTGCCGGTGACGATGCCGGCGATAGTGCACCGATTCGAGCCAGGGCATTCCGTGCGTCTCGCGATCACCGGTGGCGACATCAGTTTCCGTGGGGGACTGCAAGGTATGCCGGTGACGATCTTTGCCGACGGTTCCGGCCCCCTCGAACTTCCCGTCGTGGGCTGATACACCGTGGGCTGATACACCGTGGGCTGATACACCGTGGGCTGAATTTCAGCGGGTGATGGTTCGACTGTCGCCGCGGAACTCGGCCACGACGGCGTCGCCATTGCGAACGGTCACGTCGTAGATCCCACTTCGGCCGCCTCGAGCCTTCTCGGTGGCGACCGCGGTCAAGGTGTCGCCCAGACGGGTCGGACGCAGAAATCTGATGTCCGCGCGCGCTGCAACGGCTGAATCCTCGTAGCCGTTGCAGGCGAGCGCAAACGCGGTGTCCGCGAGCAGGAAAACATAACCGCCGTGTGTGATTCCGTGACCGTTCACCATGGTTTCGCCCACGGTGACGGTCACGGTTGCGCTACCGGGCGCCAGCTCGGAAATCTCGATACCGAGTGCCTGCGATGCCTGGTCCGCGTCGAACATCTCTCTGGCGGTGATGCTTCCTGTACTCACGAGACAACTCCTGTGGGATCGGGAAATTGCAGGGGTCTAGAGGACCGAGACAACTTCCTGGACGTACATGTCGACTGTGCCGGTGGCAAAGTTTGCGACATCTTTTCCAGCGGCGCCCATCTCCGGGGACTTCAGGCCGCTCTGCATCGTCTCGAGATCGGGAAACACCAGGTTGGCGACGGCATAGAAGACTGGATCGGAGCCGTCAAGCGTCGAGCACTTGCTGAACGTGAAGTCCGAGAGCCCTGGCACTGCGCTGGCGAGCGGGACGTGGATCTCGTTGTAGTACTTGTCGAAAGCCTCCGGATCGGTGGGGCGTCCGTAACACACTGCTACTCGATAGGTCATGTGCTTTCAATTCCCTTCGGGGCGAGTCTTGGCTACCAGAGTCAGGACGTCGTATGTCGCGACCGGATCGTTGTCCTGGTTCGTCACCACGGCGTCCCAACGAACCTCACCGTAGTCTGCGCTGCTGCGAGGTGTGATGGTCTTGGCTGTGAGGGTGACCGTCAGGCTGTCTTCGGCTTTGACCGGAGTCAGGAACCTGAGGCTGTCCACGCCGAAGTTCGCGAGAACCGGGCCGGGAGCCGGGTCGACGAACAGGCCCGCAGCGAGTGAGACAACAAGATAGCCGTGCGCGACGATGCCGCCGAAGAGTGGATTCGCCGCAGCGGCCACCGGATCGGTGTGAGCGTAGAAGGTGTCACCGGTGAACTCTGCAAAATGATCGATGTCTGCGAGTGTGACCTGGCGCGGACCGCCGACAACAGTGTCACCGATCTTCAACTCGGCGAGACTCTTTCGGAATGGATGTTCGGATCCGGTCGTGCGCTGCGATCCGGTGAACCAGCGCTCGCCGACTGCGGTGAGGACGTCGGGTGTGCCCTGTACGGCGGTCCGCTGCATGTGGTGCAGAACTCCGCGGATGCCACCCAGCTCCTCACCGCCGCCGGCACGGCCGGGACCGCCGTGTACGAGGACTGGAAGGGGAGAGCCGTGGCCGGTGGATTCCTTGGCGTCGTCGCGGTTCAGCACGAGCACTCTGCCGTGAAAAGCTGCGAGACCCAGCACCAGTCGACGTGCGATGTCGGTGTCGGCAGTGACCACCGAGGCGACGAGGCTTCCCTCGCCACGGGCCGCGAGTTCGATCGCATGATCGATGCCGTCGTATCCGATGACGGTGCTGACGGGTCCGAAGGCCTCCAGCTCGTGTACCTCGTGCGCATTCTCTTCCGCCCGGAGAAGGACAGGGGAAAGGAAGGCTCCTGACTGGCCGTCGGCACCGACCACGTCCACGTTGTCCGGGTCTCCGAATACGATGGTTGCCGACTTCGTCAGACCGCGAATGGATTTCAAGACCTCATCACGCTGTTCGATGCTGGCGAGAGCTCCCATAGTGACGCCATCAGCATCGGGGTGTCCCACGACAACTTTGTTCAGTCGTTCGGATGCGGCATCGACAACGGCGTCGACCAGCGAGACCGGGACCAGGGCGCGCCGGATCGCCGTGCACTTCTGGCCCGCCTTGACCGTCATCTCGGTGAAGAGTTGTTTGACGTACAAATCGAATTCGGGCGTTCCTGGTACGGCGTCCTCGCCGAGGATCGACGCGTTGAGTGAATCGGCTTCGGCATTGAAATGGACGCCCTTGCCGACGACGTTCGGGTGAGCACGCAGCGTTGCCGCGGTGTCGGCGGATCCGGTGAATGCCACTGAGTCCTGCCCGCCGAGGTGATCGAGGAGGCCGCGTGCACTACCGGAGAGCAGTTGGACGGAACCCTCTGGGAGCAAGCCTGACTCGATGATGCGCCGGAAGACGAGTTCGGTGAGATATGCCGTGGAACTGGCAGGTTTGACGATGGACGGCACCCCCGCGATGAATGCCGGTGCCAGCTTCTCCAGGAACCCCCACACCGGGAAATTGAAGGCGTTGATCTGCACGGCGACGCCGCGACGTGATGTATAGATGTGTTGCCCGAGGAAGGTTCCGCCTTTGCCGAGAGGCTCGACGTTTCCGTCCAGAAAGACTGTGCTGTCGGGCAATTCGCGCCGAGCCTTGCTCGCGTAGCTCAGCAGGGTCCCGAATCCGCCGTCGATGTCCACCCCGGAATCTCGCGTCGTCGCACCGGTGGCAGTGGAGAGTGTGTAGAACTCGGCTTTTCCTGCCATCAACGTGAGGGCGAGAGCCTTGAGCGCGCCGGCACGTTCGTGGAAGGTCATCGCGGACAGTGCAGGCCCGCCGACCTCGCGGGCGTACGTAACCATCTCGGCGAGGTCGATGCCGGTTGCGGAGATCCGGGCCACCTCCGATCTGTCCACTGCGCTCGGCAACGGGGTACCTGCGTCCGGTGCGGCGTACCACTGACCGGCCACATAGCTTTCCAACAGTCTGCTCACGACAACTCCATCTCACCGTACGTTCGGTCGGTAATTACGATCGCCCGGTAACGCCGCGTTGTCAAGGATTCGGCAGAACTGCCTGGAGTCAGGCCTTGCGAAGTCCGTCGAAAGTGACGGCGACGACCGCGTCGGCGATGTCGGAGACGGACTCACCCGCTCGGGGTTTGTACCACTCGATCAGTGAGTTGACGGTGCCGAACATCAGCTTGCTGGCGAGGGCTGGTTCGATGTCCGGGCGCAGGTCTCCCTCCGCTGCGGCGGACGCGACGAGACCTCCGACGAAGTTGTCGAATTCGCGCCGACGAGCTAGCGCGGCGCGCTCGACCGTCGTGTTGCCGCGGACGCGCAGGAGCAGGGTGACGTATGGAAGCTCTGCGACCAGCACCTCTACGCTGCGCCGGACCAGGTATTCGAGCCGGTCGATGTACGGACCGGTGGTGGCGCCCTCTTCGGTCGTGACCGCAAACAGGGCGTTGAGTGCACGCGAAAGGGCGAGTTCGAGAAGTTCTGACTTTCCGGACACATGGTGGTAGATCGAGGACTTCGTGATGCCGAGTTTCTTCGCGAGCACCTCCATGCTGGCGCCGTCGTAGCCCTTGTCGTTGAACACCTTCACGGCCACGGCCAGGAGCGAATCGAGGTCGTAGCCGGGACGTCCGGGGAGGCCGGTGCGTCGAGTGGGGCGTGCCGTAGTCATGTCCCCATCTTCTCAGTTCGGGCAAAGCTGTGCACCATTCTCGTTCTCACCCTTGTCAAACGACCGAATGTTCGGTTACTAATGGAGAAGAGCGAGAAGGAGCGAATGTGAACACCCTGCACGTGGACGAGCGCGAGGATCGCGTCGTGGTCACCCTCGACAGGCCCGCGCAACGCAATGCGATCAACGCGGAAATGATCGACGAACTGCATCAGGTTTGTGGACGCCTCGAACGGGATCCGAAGCTGCTCCTGCTTGCGGGGCGCGGCGACCACTTCGCAGGCGGCGCTGACATCGCGGAGCTCCGAGAGCGCGGACGAGAGGAAGCGTTCGCGGGTATCAACCGCACGCTGTTCGACCGAATCGGAAAGCTCCCGCTTCCCACCGTGGCCGCCGTGAGCGGCTACGCGCTCGGCGGTGGGGCAGAGTTGACCTACGCCTGCGACATTCGCATCGCGACAACGACGGCGGTCTTCGGGAATCCGGAGCCCAATCTCGGCATAATGGCAGCCGCCGGCGCCAGCTATCGATTGCCGAAGCTCGTCGGCGTCTCGATCGCGAAGCAGGTGCTCCTCGGTGCCAGGAACCTCGACGCCGAGCAGGCGCTACGAGCGGGCCTGGTTGTCGAGGTAACCGAACCGAACTGCCACGTCGACGCAGCGCATCGGCTGCTCGACCGCATTTCCCGACTGTCCCCGCTGGCACTGCGATTGACCAAGATCATCGTCGATGCGCCGGGATCGCATCCGTTTGCCGACGACATCGCCCAGGCCGTCCTGTTCGAGAGTTCGGACAAGCGCGATCGCATGACGGCCTTCCTGGAGAAGAAATCATGACTGAAGCAGTTGCACCGAAGACCGTCGGAGTCATCGGCGGTGGACGCATGGGTGCGGGTATCGCCCAGGTGTTCGCCAGTCTCGGCGGGGCGGTCACCATCGCGGAGAGTGGCGACACCGCGGCCGCGTTGCAGCGTGTTTCCGCCGGCCTCGACAGAGCCCACGAGCGAGGGAAACTCGACGACCAGGACCCCGCGACGGTGCTGGCGCGCGTGAGCACCGTGGACGCAGTGACCTCGTTGCCACCGTCGCTCGACCTGATCGTCGAGGCGGTCCCGGAAATTGCGGCCCTCAAGGTCGAGGTGCTCGCCGCTGCGGAAACCGTTGCCGGAGAAAGCACCGTGATCGCCAGCAACACCAGTTCCATGTCGATCGCCGAACTCGGCGCAGCGCTGACGGATCCGGGCCGGTTCATCGGTATGCACTTCTTCAATCCAGTCCCGGCGTCGCTGTTGGTCGAGATCGTCCGGGCGCCTCAGACCCGCCCCGAGGTTGTCGACTCGGTACGAGCATGGGTGTCGATGCTCGGCAAAGCCGAGGTGCTCGTCAACGACTCACCTGGTTTTGCAACCAGCCGGCTTGGTGTCGGTCTCGGGCTCGAAGCCATCCGCATGCTCGAAGAGGGTGTGGCGGACGCGGAATCGATCGACCGAGCAATGGAATTGGGGTATCGGCATCCGATGGGCCCGCTGCGTTCGACAGATCTGGTCGGGTTGGATGTGCGCCTGGCGATCGCCGAACACCTCGCGAGCACGCTCGGTGATCGATTTGCACCTCCAGCACTGATGCGAGAGAAGGTGGCTCGCGGCGAGTTGGGGCGCAAGACGGGACAGGGTTTTCACACATGGAGCTGAACCGAACTGCCTGCGAAAGGAACATCGATGACTGACGTGATTCGCTTGGAGATCGAGCGAGGTTTGGCGACAATCACTCTCGACCGACCCAAGGCCGCCAATGCCGTCAACGGCGAAATGAAGTCTCAGCTGCTCGAAGCGTTGCTGCAGGTCCACGCGGACGCAGAGGTTCGAGCGGTGTTGATTCTCGCCGAAGGCAAGAACTTCTGCGTCGGTCAGGATCTGGGCGAGCACGCCGCAGCGTTGGATGCTGATCCTGCGCACGCGATGGATACCGTCGCCGCGCACTACAACCCCATCGTCACGGCGCTGTCGACGCTCTCTGTCCCGGTGGTGGTGGGTATCGGTGGGGCCTGCGTCGGGGCCGGGTTGGGGATCGCGTTGGCCGGAGACATCCGGGTCGTGGGGGCTCGCGCGAGCTTTGCGACGGCATTCACCGGCATCGGTCTGGCCAGTGACTCCGGGCTCAGTCATGCGCTCGTGCACGCGCTCGGACCTAGCCGCGCCAGTGGCCTGATGTTGCTCGGCGACAAGTTCGACGCGCAGAGCGCGCTGGAGTGGGGCTTGGTTCATCGCGTGGTGGCCGACGAGGACGTCGCAGCTGAGGCTCGGGTACTCGCGCGTCGGCTTGCCGACGGACCCACCGCGGCCTTCGCCCACGTGAAATCGCTGATCCGTGCCGTTGCTCCTGGGCTTTCCCGGACGCTGGCGGCCGAGGCGAACGCACAGGTGGAGCTGGGTTCCACGGCAGATCATCGAGGCGCAGTCACGGCTTTCCTGTCGAAGCAGAAGCCGGTTTTCGAGGGCCGCTGATTTCTGGTGCGGCGAAAGATTCTCTTGTGTGCTGGGGACACCTCGGTGCATACTAGTTACCAACCGATCATTCGGTAATAAAAGGTAGGTACGATGACCAACGTGGAAGCTCCACAAGACCTGCAGAACCTGTTCGACGAGACGATCGCGGCAGACCAGCGCATCGAGCCTCGCGACTGGATGCCGGACGGCTACCGCAAGACTCTGATCCGTCAGGTTGCCCAGCATGCGCACTCCGAAATCATCGGAATGCAGCCCGAGGGAAACTGGCTCACCCGTGCGCCTTCGTTGCGACGCAAGGCGATCTTGATGGCGAAGGTCCAGGACGAAGCCGGGCACGGTCTGTATCTCTACTCCGCGGCCGAGACGCTCGGTGCCGATCGTGGCGATCTGACCACCAAACTGATCGAGGGAAAGCAGAAGTACTCCTCGATCTTCAACTATCCGACGCTGACATACGCCGACGTGGGTGTGATCGGCTGGCTGGTCGACGGAGCCGCTATCTGCAATCAGGTTCCGCTGTGCCGCAGCTCCTTCGGGCCGTATGCGCGCGCGATGATCCGTGTGTGCAAGGAGGAATCGTTCCATCAGCGGCAAGGCTTCGAACTGTTGGCGACGATGATGCGCGGCACGGAAGCTCAACGGGCAATGGTGCAGGAAGCCGTCGACCGATGGTGGTGGCCCGCTCTGATGATGTTCGGACCGCCGGACGACGAATCGCCGAACACCGAGCAGTCGATGAAGTGGCGCATCAAGCGGCACACGAACGACGAACTGCGGCAACGATTCGTGGACATGTCGATACCGCAGGCCGAGATACTCGGTGTGACCTTCCCTGATCCCGACCTGCGCTGGAACCCCGAGCGTGGCGCACACGATTTCGGCGAGCCGGACTGGAGCGAATTCATGGACGTGGTCCGCGGCAACGGAGCGGCGAGCGTCGAGCGGATCACCAATCGGAAAGCCGCACACGACAACGGGGCCTGGGTTCGCGACGCCGCGTACGCCTTTGCACAGCGCGAGAGACTCGCGCACGATCGCACGACTGAGGAAACATCATGAGCGAGAACGATCAGGTACAGGGCGATCAGGTGCGCGGCGAATGGCCTTTGTACGAGGTATTTCTGAGGGGAAAGCGCGGACTGAACCACGTGCATGTCGGATCCCTGCGCGCGGCAGACGATCAGATGGCCCTACGCCACGCGCGCGACGTCTACACCAGACGTAACGAAGGCGTGAGCATCTGGGTCGTGCCGTCAGCGAACATCGTGGCTTCGAGTCCGGCAGAAAAGGATCCGTTCTTCGCGCCGAGCGGCGACAAGGTCTACCGGCACCCGACTTTCTACGACATCCCGGACTCCGTTCCGCACATGTGAGAATCACTTCGACTTCGAGGACCAACAGATGAACGATCACGACAGTGCCTACGACGGCCTGGTCGACGGCGACGGCCACGGTCAGTGGGCGTTCGGAACCAGCTTCGACGACCCCCTCGCCGGAGTCGACACCACGGTGCCGGATGACGTCGATCTCGGTGCGCTGGCGCGCTACTGCCTCATGCTCGGCGACGACGCGCTCGTCAGTTCGCAACGACTCGCCGAATGGTCGACGCGGGCACCGGAACTCGAAGAAGAGGTAGCTCTCGCGAATGTCGGCCTGGATCTGATCGGGCAGGCCAGGCTGCTGCTGGCTCGCGCGGCAGCAGCCGATTCCACTGTCGTTCCGTTCATCTCGGACACGTCGCCGGTGCCGGCTGAAGATGCGCTCGCCTTCTTTCGTGATCAGTTCGGTTTCCGTAACGTGAGACTGGTGGAACTCGCCAACGGCGACTTCGCGCACACGGTCGTTCGGCTCCTCGTGTTCTCGACCTGGCGGCTGGCGCTGTTCGATCGGCTCCGCACATCGCGGGACCCGGTCCTCGCGGCCGTGGCGAACAAGGGCGTCAAAGAACTGACCTACCACCGCGACTACGCGGCAAGATGGGTCGTCACGTTGGGCGCCGGCACGGCAGAATCCAAGCGTCGGACTGCCGCGGCCCTGCTCGAGATCTTCCCGTTCGTGGACGAACTCTTTGTTCCCACCCAGGACGAACTCGTCTTGGCCGAAGTTGGCGTCGGAGTGGATCCGCGTACTGTTCGGCCGGAGTTCGACGCTGTTCTTGCCCAGGTCCTCCATGCAGCCGAAATGGAAGAGCCCCCTTCGCGTTTCTCCGGTTTCGTCGGCGGCCGCGGCGGGCGTGCCGGACTGCACACCGGGGCACTGGGGCAACTTCTCGCCGAAATGCAGAGCGTTGCACGAGAGCATCCGGAAGGGGTGTGGTGACCGTGACTGCCGCTACCGTCTCTTCCGCTACTGTCTCTTCGGCGCAGGAGATCGTCGCCTCGGTGATGGATCCGGAGATGCCACTGTTGACCTTGGCCGATCTCGGCGTCATCCGATCGGTCGACGTCGAAGCGAACTTGGTCTGTGTGACAATCACTCCCACCTATTCCGGGTGTCCGGCGATGGCGACGATTCGAGACGACATCGAGCACAAGCTGACCGACGCGGGGTACGGCAGCGTCCAGATCAAGACTCAACTGTCGCCGCCTTGGAGTTCGGATTGGATCAGCGAAGAGGGGCTCGCGAAACTTCGGACGGCCGGGTACTCGGTGCCGGGGGCCGCGCCGCGTCGCACCTCCGGCCCGATCGCCTTGACCTTGACGGCCAAGCCGCGCGACATCCTGTGCCCCCAGTGCGGTTCGGCAAACACCAGACTGAGTTCGGAATTCGGTGCGACCCTGTGCAAAGCGCTCTATCGCTGCCTCGACTGTCTCGAGCCGTTCGATCACGTGAAGGAGATCTGAACAGATGAGTACCGCAACGACGAACCGGAACAAACCATTTCACCCGTTGACGGTCGCCGGTGTCGAATCACTGTGCGACGACGCAGTTGCCGTCACCTTCGACGTGCCTGCCGATATCGCCGATCAATTCGACTTCGGCGCCGGGCAGTCACTGACACTGCGGCGGATGATCGACGGCGTCGAACACCGTCGCTCCTACTCGATCTGTGCACCGGTAGGGGCGTCTCCACGGGTGGGGGTTCGCGAAGTGGCAGACGGACTCTTCTCCTCCTGGTTGGTGCGAGACGTCAAGGCCGGGGATCGAATCGACGTCCAGGGCCCATCTGGCAATTTTGTCGCCGATCCGGCACTGGGTGGACGGCACGTTCTGATCGCGGCGGGCTCCGGAATCACGCCCATGTTGTCCATCGCTGCAACACTGCTGGTGAACCCCGAGGCCGATGTCACCCTGCTGTACGGGAACAGGCGCACCCGTTCGGTCATGTTCGCCGAAGAAATCGCCGACCTGAAGGACCGGTACGGTGCACGCCTGGACGTTATTCATGTTCTCTCTCGCGAGCCGCGCGAGGTCGAGTTGTTCTCGGGCCGTCTCGACGCCGGCCGGTTGCGCGAGATCTTCACCTCTCTCGTTCCGTGCGACCAGGTCGACGGCTTCTGGTTGTGTGGTCCGTTCGGGATGGTCAACGACGCCCAGGAAGTACTGGCCGGCTTGGGAATTGCCAAGGATCGCATCCATCACGAGCTGTTCTACGTCGACGACGTCGCGCCGCCGGTCGCGGTGCATCGTGAGCCCGGAATTGTGGGACCAGGCAGCGAGGTCACCATCACCCTCGACGGTCGATCGACCACCGCGACACTTCCGCGAGACCAGTCGATTCTCGATGCAGCGGAACAGTACCGATCGGATCTGCCCTTCGCGTGCAAGGGCGGGGTCTGTGGAACGTGTCGCGCCAAGGTCACCTGCGGTGACGTCGAGATGCGCAGGAACTACGCACTCGAAGACTACGAAGTCGACGCGGGTTTCGTACTGACCTGCCAGACCTTCCCTGTCGGTGAACAGATAACAGTCGATTTCGACGCCTGACCGCCCGCACAGCGCCCTCACTGAGCCCACCGGAGACAATCATGACCGAACTCGTCACTGCTACATCGCAAGACATCGAATTTGCCAGTCGGGACCGCATTTCGACGCTCCAACTCGAGCGGATGCAGTGGTCCCTGATGCATGCGTACACAAATGTTCCGCACTACCGCAAAGCGTTCGACGACGCCGGCGTTCACCCGAGTGACTTGAAGGATCTGAGCGACCTCGCGAAGTTCCCGTTCACCACCAAAGCGGATCTGCGCGAGAACTACCCGTTCAAGATGTTTGCGGTGCCCCAGGACCAGGTCTCGCGGATTCACGCGTCGTCGGGAACCACCGGGCGGCCGACAGTGGTGGGATACACGAGCAACGATCTGAACAACTGGGCCGATCTCATCGCACGGAGCCTCTCGGCCGGCGGCGTGCGATCTTCGGACAAGGTGCACGTTGCTTACGGATACGGTCTGTTCACCGGTGGACTGGGAGCCCACTACGGCGCGGAGCGATTGGGCTGCACAGTCATTCCCATGTCGGGTGGAATGACCGAGCGGCAGATTCAACTGATCGAGGATTTCGAACCCGACGCCATCATGGTGACTCCGTCGTACATGTTGACCATCGTGGACGCGATGATCAAGAAGGGTATCGATCCCGCGAAGACCTCGCTGAGGGTGGGTGTATTCGGAGCGGAGCCGTGGACCGAACAGATGCGGACCGAGCTGGAACAGCAACTCGACATGCATGCCGTCGACATCTACGGACTCTCCGAGATCATGGGCCCGGGCGTGGCAATGGAATGTGTGGAAACCAAAGACGGGCTCCATATCTGGGAAGACCACTTCTACCCGGAGATCATCGATCCGGTCACGGGCGAAGTGCTGCCGGACGGTGAAGAAGGTGAGCTGGTTTTCACCTCGCTCACCAAGGAGGCGCTGCCGATCATTCGTTACCGCACCAGGGATCTGACCCGACTGTTGCCCGGTACGGCGCGCTCGATGCGAAGGATGCAGAAAGTCACCGGCCGGACCGACGACATGATCATCCTCCGTGGCGTTAATCTGTTCCCCACGCAGATCGAAGAACTGATCCTGACCGTCCCCGCCCTGGCGCCCCAATTCCAGTGTGTACTGGACCGTCCGGGTCGAATGGATACTCTGACGGTT
>NZ_CAURKP010000098.1:0-19717 GCF_963525155.1 uncultured Rhodococcus sp. | reverse complement strand
ATTCAGGACAATAGTCCCAAATGGTTGTTTGATGAATATTTGCTGGAAGCTGACTGATCGGTAACATCGCAGCTGATTGTCACGATGTGATCTCCGGCGGGCGATTTGCCAGTTTCCACCCGAGCTTTCCAAAGTATTCGTCTCATTTTCGAAGTGCCCCGATCAGTTCGAAGCGTCCAGCGGACGCATAAACCTGTTTGCATCATGATCAAGTTGTAAGAGGGAGATTCGTGTGGATGGCAGTCCCGACCGAGGAATCGTTTCCGCAGCTCGTCCGGACGACGAACTCACCTTCCCTCTTTCTGCCGCGCAACTTTCCCTGCTTGTCGCACAACAGCTTCGACCCGAGATTCCCGTCAGCATCGCTCAGTACGTGGACGTGGACGGCCCACTCGACATCGAGCTGCTGACCGCTGCCAGCAAACAGACCGGTCGTGAGATCGGCTCCGGATATCTGCGCCTGGTCGAGGTGGACGGGGTTGCGCGTCAGTGGCTCGATCTCGACATGGACGACTCCCTCGACGTGGTCGATCTTCGCGCCGAATCGGATCCGGAATCTGCAGCGCAGGAATGGATGCGCAGAGAGCACACTGCTGCCATCGATCCGTTCACCGATCGCCTGGTCAGGCTGGCAGTCCTGGTGCTTCGCGACGACCATTACTACTGGTACAGCCGTATTCATCACGTAGCGCTCGACGGTTTCGGCGCGATGTCGATGATGAACCGCACAGCCGAGATCTACACCGCCGCGGTGCGCGATCTACCAGTTCCCCCAGCGGTAACTGCCCCCCTCCAATCGTTGGTGAAGGCAGAGGCCGACTATCTGGGCTCCACGCGGTGGGAGCGCGATCGCGACTACTGGAACACCAAGATGGCCGACAAACCGGGCGGAACCTCGCTCGCGTCCTCGACTGCTCCGTCGCAGGCATGGTCTCGCCTACGGTCGGCGACGGTACCTACGGAACTGCGGAGCTCCCTCGAACGGCTGGCCGCCGCCCACGATGTGACGACGTCGTCAGTGGTGATCGGTGCTCTGGCGGCTTACCTCGCCCGGGCCACCGGGACCCGCGACGTGGTCCTCAGCCTGCCGGTCTCGGGGCGGACGACAAAAGCTGCTCGCCGGTCCGGCGGAATGATGTCGAACGTCGTCCCGATACGTGCGAGCGTCGATCCGCATTTCGCGGTCGGGGACTTGCTGCACGAGGTGAAGATCGAACTCACCGGCGCACTGCGTCATCAGAAGTACCGCCACGAGGACCTACGACGCGACCTCAACGCCGGTGATCACAGCATCGCCGACGGACGAGGCTTCCACGGGCCGTTGATCAACCTCATGCTGTTCCATTCCGGAATCACTCTCGGGGACGCGCACGGCGAACTGAACGTGATCTCGACCGGGCCGATCGAAGACCTCTCCGTCAACGTCTATCAGACTTCCGCAGCCGAAGAGATCCAGATCGACTTCGCCGCGAATCCAGACCTGTACACCAACGAGGACATCTCGCGTCACCACCGGCGTTTCCTCGAGTTCCTCGACTTGTTCTGCGCTGCGGAATCGGGAACTCGATTGATGGATATCGACCCCGACGCCGCGGGTAAATGGATCGCCGAAGTTCAACACGCCCGCAACGTCGAGTACTGGTCTGCGACCTTGTCGAACCCCGCCGAGGAACTGGGTTTGCCGGTCGTCGCCGGATCCGGTCGAACGTCCACGCCCCTCGAGATCGAGGCAGGCCTCTGCCGGAGCCTCGAGACGATGGCGACGACGATGAACACGAGTCTGTTCGTGCTGTTCCAGTCTGCGATGGCCGGACTGCTGCGCCGCGTCGGTTCGGCCGACGAGGTGTCGATCGGCGTCTCGGTCCGAGGGTACGGCGCCTCCAATCCGGACGATTTCGTCTCGATGTTCGCCAACCAGTTGGTGCTTCGCTCGACGGTGTCGAACACCATGACGCTCACCGACCTGGTCGGTGCGGTGGACACCGTCGCAATCGAAGCTCTCGAACACGCAGACATTCTTCTGTCTTCGGTGACCGCCGCACTCGGTGACGGCCGCTGGGTGGAGACGGGCCCGTTGTTCCGGGCGATGGTCTGCTTCGAGGAGCCGCTGGATGCTCACCCGAGATTTCCGGGGCTCATGGTCGGTGCGCCTATCGGATCGGATCTGGCCACCGTGCCGGAACTGTTTGTCTCCCTGGCGATTCCGACTGGTGAGCATGCCGATTTCGATCAGCCGATCTCCGGTGTTCTGGATTGGCTCGGCACGAAGGAGCAAGCCGAGGACCTCGCCGACCGTTATCTACGAATCTTGACCGCGATGGTCGGTGCTCCGCACTCGGCGCTCGGCTCAGTGGATCTACTGCGCCCGGACGCGCGCCAGGCGCTGGTGCCGCCCGTTCTGCCGATTACCCCGGTCCGAACGCTCTCCGAGATCCTTTCCGACCGCATTCGGGCGACCCCGGAAGCGATCGCCGTTGTCGCAGGTAGCGAGCGCGTGTCGTACCGCGAACTCGATCGACGATCGAATCAGTTGGCGCGCAAGCTCGTCGATCATGGCGTGCGATCCGAGTCGTTGGTCGGAATCATGCTGCCGAAATCCGTGGACATGATCGTTGCCGCTGTCGCGGTAGCGAAGGCCGGCGGCGGATACCTCCCACTCGATGGTGCGCACCCCGCCGAGCGTTTGGCGTATGTGGTCGAGGATTCGCAACCGGTGTGCGTCATCTCCGATTCCACTTTCCCGAACTCCACTTTCCCGAACTCCGCCTTCCCGAACTCTGACGTGGTGGTCGTCGGGGTCGAGTCCGACGAGTACTCCGGTGAGAGTCTGGAAACCGATGAGCGCCCGCGCGGACACGGAGCCGACAATCTGGCGTACGTGATCTACACCTCGGGGTCGACGGGACGACCCAAGGGCGTCTCCGTCACCCACGCCACCGTGGTGCGATTGTTCGAGAACACGCACGTCGAATTCGGATTCGACGGCAACGACGTGTGGACGATGTTCCACTCGTTCGCCTTCGACTTCTCAGTGTGGGAACTGTGGGGCGCGCTGCTCCACGGCGGAACGCTGGTCCTGGTCGATCACGAGGTATCACGCGACCCTGACGCCTTCCGGGCGCTGGTCGCCGCAGAAGGCGTCACCGTGCTCAATCAGACGCCCTCGGCCTTCTACCAGTACATCGAAGCCGACCTTCGAGCCGATTCGAAGACCCGGCTCCGGTACGTGATCTTCGGTGGCGAAGCCTTGGACCTGCGTCGACTCGGGCGCTGGTACGACAATCACCCGGGGTACGAAAGTCACACGGAATCCGCGCCTGCACTCGTCAACATGTACGGCATCACCGAGACGACGGTGCACGTCACCCATCTCGAACTCGACCGGGCGAGCGCGAGTGCGCTGACCGGCAGCCGGATCGGTGACGCGATCGACGGACTTCGTGTGTACCTGCTCGACGAGCATCTCTCCCCGGTCCCGGTGGGGATCGCGGGGGAGATCTATGTCGCCGGCGGTCAACTCGCCCGTGGCTATCTCGGCCGTCCAGACCTCACCGCGGGCCGGTTCGTTGCCGATCCTTTCAATGCCGGCGGACGACGGTTGTACCGGTCCGGCGACCGCGCACGATGGATTGCGCCCGGACAACTCGAGTACCTCGGACGCGGCGACGCGCAGGTCAAGATCCGCGGATTCCGGATCGAACTCGGCGAAATCGACTCCGTCATCCTCAGCGCGCCGGGAATCGACGACGCCGTGACCGTCGTGGCTCCGACGCCGGCGGGCGGCGCTCTCGTGACCTATGTGACCACTTCCGACGTCGTGGACGCCGAAGCCCTCCGAGCTCACGCCGCCGAAGCCCTCCCGACCTACATGGTTCCCGATGCCTTCATGGTCCTCGATTCGATTCCGTTGACCACCAACGGAAAACTGGACCGGCGTGCGCTGCCTTCGCCTATCCTGGCCTCCACCAAGGTCTTCCGACCCCCGACGACCCCGACCGAGGGCAAGGTTGCGGCGGTTCTGGCTGACATCCTGAGTAGTGGACCGCTCGGACTCGACGACAATTTCTTCCATCTGGGCGGAAACTCGCTGGTAGCGACGACGGCGGTAGCGCGCTTGACCGAAGCCACCGGGGTTAAAATGCCGCTGCGTGCACTCTTCGACCATCCCACGGTGTCCGGGATCGCGGCGACGATCGAGCGTGCGGCACAGACCCCGGACGCCGACGGTATTCAGGTCGTGGCCCGGCCGGCTGTACTGCCTCTCGCTCCCGCGCAGCAGCGACTGTGGTTCCTGAACCGCGTGGCACCGGAATCAGGTGCGTACAACATTCCACTGGCGGTGTCGTTGCGCGGCGCCGTCGATCCCGACGCACTCAGTGCCGCGATCGTGGACGTCGTGACACGTCACGAGTCACTACGCACCGTGTTTCCTCAGATCGGGGACAACGCGACGCAGAAGGTTCTGGGCCTGGGCGAGGGGATCGCAGGGCTCGAGTCGATCGACGTGGAACGCGGAAGCCTCGAGAGAGTGATCTTCGAATTCTCTTCGGCCGGTTTCGATCTGGTCCGCGAACGTCCGGTGCGCTACCTGCTGATCACTGTCGCCGCCGAGAAGGAAGGCGATGACGAGGAAGCTGTCCTCGTAGTGGTTCTGCACCACATGGTGGCCGACGGTTGGTCACTCGCCCCGTTGGCTGCTGATCTCACCGGCGCCTACGCCGCCCGCGTCGGCGGCAACAGCCCGCAGTGGGCACCGCTTCCAGTGCAGTACGCCGACTACACGCTCTGGCACCGAGAACACCTCGGGGACACGGCATCCACCGATTCACTTGCCCACTCACAGATCACGTTCTGGAAGCAGCAGCTGGCGGGAGCGCCCGAGCAGCTCCACCTGCCGACGGACCGTCCGCGCGCACTCGACCCGACCATGCGCGGAGCCGGAGTCGACATCAGAATCGGCGCTTCCACGCATCAGAAGCTCGTTGTACTTGCCGCCGATCACGACGCCACGCCGTTCATCGCCCTGCACGCGTGCTTCGCCCTGCTTCTGGCCAGGTACAGCGGCACGGACGACATCGTCATCGGAACACCGGTGGCCGGACGAGGGGACAGATCTCTCGATCTGCTCGTCGGCATGTTCGTCAACACTCTTGCCCTGCGGACCGTCGTCGATCGGGACGCAACGTTCGCCGCATACCTGTCACAGGTCAGGGCCGTCGACGTGGATGCCTTCGACAATGCGGACGTGCCTTTCGACGTCGTCGTGGACGCGCTCGAACTGGACCGCTCGCCTGCGCACCATCCGGTCTTTCAAGCTGCCATCACCTCGCGGATAACCACCGCTCACACAGCCGAACTGGCCGGGGTGTCGATGACGGCGCGGGCAGTCGAGACGGGGCTGACCAAGTTCGACCTCGAGCTCACCGTCACCGAACGTCACGAGTCCGGGACCGCAGCTGGAATCGATGCCACGTTCACCTATTCCACCGACCTGTTCGACAACGCGACCGTCGAAGCCTTGGCGCGAAACTTCGTAACCCTCGTGGAATCGGCAGTGTCGGAACCGACTGCACCGGTTGGTGACCTTCGTGTACTCGGATCGCGGGAGAGTGCCGCGACGTTGCCGCGACGCGGTGTGGCTTCGGTGGGCGAATCGACGCTGGCGCAGATCCTCGGAGACACCGCGAGGAAGTATCCCGACGCGATCGCCCTCGAAGACTCCGAGCGCTCACTCTCGTACGGGGAGCTGGAGCGTCGATCGAATCGGATCGCTCGATACCTCATGGACCTGGGAGTCGGCCCCGAAACACCGGTCGCACTGGCCGTCGCCCGATCGGTCGACTCCGTGCTCGCAGTCTGGTCGGTCACCAAAGCCGGTGGCGTTTTCGTCCCGGTCGATCCCCGTTATCCCGCAGATCGAGTTGCGCACATGCTCGCGGATTCGGGTGTGCGGATCGGAATTCGGTCCGCCGAGGTTGCGGCCGGTCCGGCAGCCGGTGGGAACGTCGCAGTCTGGATCGACCTCGGCGACGCGGACACGGTTGCAGAATGTGCCGCCTACTCCGACGCTGCCATCGACGACGCTGACAGAACAGCGTCGACCACTGCGGCGTCGGCCGCGTACGTCATCTACACGTCCGGCTCGACCGGAGTGCCGAAGGGCACCGTCGTCACTCACGCGGGTTTGGCCAATCTTGCTCGCGAACAACAGGATCGGTACCGGATCACCGCCGGGTCGCGAACTCTGCATTTTGCGTCACCGAGCTTCGACGGCGCCGTACTCGAGCTACTGCTCGCCGGTTCGACCGGCGCGACGATGGTGATCGCCCCTCCCGACATCTACGGAGGGGAGGCGTTGAGCGAGTTCCTCCGAAGCCACGAGGTCACTCATGCCTTCATCACTCCGGCTGCGCTGGCGACCGTCGATCCGGCGGGCGTGACGGCACTGGAATGCGTAGTCGTCGGCGGCGACGTGTGCACGCCGGAATTGGTCTCGAGCTGGGGCAACGGGCGCAGACTGCACAATGGATACGGTCCGACCGAAACCACTGTCATGGTTGCCATCAGTGACCCACTCTCACCGGGGGAGCCGATCACCATCGGCGGTCCCATCCGCGGAATCGACGCCGTGGTGCTCGACTCTCGGCTGCAACCGGTCCCGATCGGCGGCGTCGGCGAGCTGTACATCGGTGGGCCGGGCCTTGCACGTGGTTACCACCTTCGTCCCGCGCTGACGTCGGATCGGTTTGTCGCGCATCCGTACTCGACGCCCGGTGCCCGGATGTACCGAACCGGTGACCTGGTCCGCTGGACCAAGGACCTGACCCTTCGCTACGTGGGCCGCAGCGATCATCAGCTCAAGATCCGCGGGTTCCGCATCGAACTCGGCGAGATCGACGCTGCTCTGATGGATTCCCCTCTCGTCCAGTTCGCCACGACGATTCCCGTCGAATCCGCCGCGGGTACCACTCTGGCGTCGTACGTGTTGCTGAGCGGCGACGCTGATATCGAGTCGCTGTTCGTGGGACTCGCCGACACGCTGCCGCGGTACATGATTCCGTCGTCGATCACCCCGATCGACGCCATTCCGTTGACTCCGGTCGGCAAACTCGATCGCAGAGCGTTGCCGACGCCGATACCGCGCGAAATCCTCGGAACGGGCCGTGAACCCGAGGCCGGACTCGAACGAACCGTTGCCGACGTGTTCGCTTCACTGCTCGACGTACCCGAGGTCCGAGCAGGAGACAGCTTCTTCGATCTCGGGGGCAACTCGCTCGTCGCGACGCAGGTGTCCGCGCGGTTGAGCGCAGCGACGGGACTCACCGTGGACGTGCGCTCGATCTTCGAAGCACCGACCGTCGAAGCGCTCGCTGCACGTCTGGCGGCGAGCGCCGAAGAATCAGACGATCGACCTGCCCTGAGCGCCGGTGCTCGCCCGGACCGACTACCGCTCTCCGCTGCGCAACAGCGGCTGTGGTTCGTCAATCGCTTCGACCCGCAGTCCGCGGTCTACAACATTCCGTTCGCGATCCGGATCACCGGAGACATCCACGGCGATGCACTCGAGGAGGCGCTTGCGGACGTCATTGCACGCCATGAGGTGCTTCGAACGATCTACGTCGACAGCGCCGACGGCCCGAGTCAGGTCATCCGAGCAATTTCCGACGTGCAGTTCTCCGTCGAGCGCTACCGCGGATCCGAAGGTATCGAATCCGCGACGACGGAGTTCGCGGCGCGTGGGTTCGATCTCGGTTCGGATCTGCCGATTCGGGCCATGCTGGTGCGCGAGGACACTTTCGCTCACGTACTGGTCGTCGTCATCCATCACATCGCCTTCGACGGCTGGTCCCTGACTCCCTTTGCGACAGATTTCGTCGCGGCGTACTCCGCACGCGTCGTTGGAGACGCCCCGGTTTTCACACCGCTCGACGTGCAGTACGCCGACTACGCGGTGTGGCAGCAAGACTCGCTCGGACAGGTCGGCGACCAGGAGTCTCTGGTTGCCCGCGAACTGACCTTCTGGACCACTGCCATGGCTGGTGCCCCGGACGAGGTACTGCTACCGGTCGATCGCCCACGCGGATCTGTCTCCACGACCGCCGTCGGATCGGTGCCGATCGTCATCGACGCGGCGACCGGGGAGCGTCTCGCCGCCTTGGCGAGGCGCAGTGGCTCGACGCAGTTCATGGTCGTACACGCGATCCTGGCGGTTGTTCTCGCGCGTCTCGGTGCAACCGAAGACGTGGTGGTCGGCACCCCGGTGGCAGGCCGCGGGCGACCCGAGCTGGATTCCCTGATCGGGATGTTCGTCAATTCGGTACCGCTTCGGACGCCGGTCGATCACCGAGCGTCGTTCACCTCCCTGCTCGAGGTTGTCCGTGAACGCGACCTTGCCGCCTTCGCGCACCCCGAGCTTCCCTTCGAGGTGCTGGTCGACGCCCTCGATCTCGACCGGTCCACTACGCGACACCCCCTGTTTCAGGTCATGCTGTCGTACCACCAGAATGTGGTCTCGCCGCAGGTCACGGTCCACGACGCGCATCTCGAAGCGCAAGCACTCGAACCGTCCGTCGCGAAGTTCGACCTCGAGTTCACCCTGCTGGCAGGCGATTCCGAGAAGACCGAGATCACCGGGTCGCTCAGGTTTGCCGAGGCGCTCTTCGACATTGCCACCGCGGAAACGATCGCCGCACGTGTGCAGTCGGTGGCCCGAGCCGTCGCCGCAGACCCGGACGCCGCGATCGACGACCTAGATTTCCTCAGCACCCTCGAGCGGGCGTCGCTGATGCCGGTACGAGGTCCGGCGTGGACCAGTTCGCGCACCTTGGCCGAAATATTGACGCGGACCGCCACCCGTTCAGGCGATTCGGTGGCCCTTCGATCCGGTGACACCACCGTGCTCTACCGAGATCTCTTCGCCCGTGCATCGGCGCTTGCCCGCCGTCTGACCACGGAAGGGATCGGTGCCGAAGACATTGTGGCGATCGCGATTCCGCGCTCGATCGACTCGATCGTCGCCTTGTGGGGCATTTCCTTGACCGGCGCCGCGTTTGTTCCGGTCGATCCGCGATACCCCGCCGATCGCATTCTGCACATGCTCACCGACTCCGGAGCCACTCGCGGAGTGACGACGGAAGCGGTGATCGAATCACTGCCCCGCCCGGTTCCGTGGATGACAATGGACGACATCCACGGCGACGGTGTCGGGCAGCCGGTTCCGGCCGCGCCGATCCGAATCGACAACCTCGCCTACATCATCTACACCTCCGGATCGACGGGAAAGCCCAAGGGCGTCAGCGTCACTCATCGTGGCCTGAGCGCGTTGGCGGCCGAGCAGACGGCGCGTTACGGCATCTCGGCGCAGTCGCGGACGCTGCACTTCTCCTCACCGAGCTTCGACGCATCCATCCTCGAACTGCTGCTCGCAGTCGGTGAAGGCGCGACGATGGTGATCGCCTCTCCCGACGTTTACGGCGGCCAGGACCTAGCCGAATTGGTCACCGATCACCAGGTGACCCACGCGTTCATCACACCGGCAGCGCTGGCCTCGGTCGATCCCACCGGGCTGGACGCCTTGCAGTCGATCGTTGTCGGTGGCGAGGCATGCCCACCCGAACTGGTCCGTAAGTGGGCACCGGGTCGCCGATTGTTCAACGGCTACGGGCCGACGGAAACCACCGTCATGGTCTGCATCAGTGATGCCTTGAGCGTGGGGGAGACCGTGACCATCGGCGGGCCCGTCCGCGGCGTGTCCGCGGTAATTCTCGACGGCTCGGCTCAGCCGGTACCCGTCGGGGTCACCGGTGAGCTCTACATCGCCGGCCTGGGACTTGCCCGCGGCTACCTCGACCAACCCGCCTTGACGGCGACGCGATTCGTGGCAGCGCCGTTCGGCCCGGCCGGCACCCGCATGTACCGGACCGGTGACTTGGTTCGGTGGACGCCGCTCGAGACGATCGAATACGTCGGACGCTCCGATCACCAGGTGAAAGTGCGCGGATTCCGCATCGAACTGGGCGAGATCGACTCCGTCCTCAGCACTTACCCCGGCGTCGAGTTCGCGGTCACCGTGGGCGTCGACGCAGCTTCCGGTGAGACGATGTTGGCGTCGTACGTAGTGCTCGGTGCCGATGCGGTCGAGATGGACGAGTTGCTGAACCATGCGCGCCGCTCACTGCCCGCCTTCATGGTGCCGTCGGCGATCACCCCGATCGATCACGTACCGCTGACCCCCGTCGGGAAGCTCGACCGATCGGCATTGCCGGCGCCGACACTGCGTTCGTCCGAGCGAAGTGTCGAGCCGCTGACGACCGCGACCGAACTCCAGGTTGCCGGCGTCGTGGCGGAACTGCTGGGTATCGAACAGATCAGTGCGTCGGACAGTTTCTTCGAACTCGGTGGCAACTCACTGCTCGCCACCAGACTGGCCCAGCGACTCGGCGAGTCGTTGGGCAGGCAGGTGCCTGTCCGAATGCTGTTCGAGCACCCCGAAATTCGGGAACTTGCCACCGCGCTCGACACATCCGCCGGGGCGAAGGCGCTTCCACCGATCACCGCCGTAGACCGCCCCGAGCGAATTCCGCTGTCCTACGCGCAAGCACGCATCTGGTTCCTCAACCAGATGGATCCCGGCTCACCCGCGTACAACGTCCCTGCTGCGATCTCCCTCGACGGTGCACTCGACGTGCCGGCCCTCGAAGCTGCGGTCCTCGACGTGATCGAAAGGCACGAAATCCTGCGCACGGTGTTCCCCGACTCCGACTCCGGTCCACACCAGGTGATCCAGGATGCATTCACCTCGCTCGAGTACGGAAATGCGGACACCCGTGAACCGGCAGAGCTCGCCAGAGAATTCGCGTCGCGTGGATTCGACATCACGACCCAAGCTCCCGTTCGCGCGCTCCTGCTCGAATCGACGCCGCAGCACCACACACTTGTCATCGTGATCCACCACATCGCGGCGGACGGATGGTCGATCGCGCCGTTGATGAAGGACGTGCTCACCGCCTACGTCGCGAGAAGTTCGGGACACGCTCCCGAGTTCACCCCGCTCGAAGTGCACTACGCGGACTTCGCCATCTGGCAGCGGGAAGCGCTGGGCTCGGTGAACGAATCCGAGAGCGTGCTCGGGGCACAGGCGTCGTACTGGCGGGAGACGTTGCGGGGCGCACCTGAATTGATCGACCTTCCGAGCGATCGAGCGCGTCCGCTCACCCAGTCGTTGAGCGGTGCCCACACCGCGGTCTCGCTTCCGGCGCACACCCGGATCGCGGTCGAGGCGGTTGCCGGAGCCAATGCGGCGACGCCGTTCATGGTGCTGCACGCTGCCTATGCCGTCCTGCTGTCCAGGCTGAGTCGAAGCACGGACATCGTGATCGGATCTCCGGTCGCCGGGCGAGGACACCGAGTTCTCGACGACCTCGTGGGAATGTTCGTGGGCACGGTGGGACTGCGCACGACGGTCGACCCCGGGTCGACGTTCGTCGACGTTCTGCGTACTGTCCGCTCCGTCGATCTCGACGCCTTCGCCCACGCGGACATTCCGTTCGAGCAGGTCGTGGACGTGGTGGCGCCGACCCGGAGCACCGACCGTCATCCGGTGTTCCAGACGATGATCTCGTTCCACGGCGCCCACCCGACGACGTGGGACCTGCCTGGACTTGCCGTTCGTGCCCACGAGATCACACCGGACATCGCCAAGTACGACCTGCAGTTCACCGTTGTCGAACAGACCACGGAGGAAGGCGGCGGCTACGAGGCCTCCCTCACCTACGCGAAGGATCTCTTCGACACCGATACGGCGGAGTCGTTTGCAGTGATGCTGGAAACGATCGTCGAGACACTGACTGCCCAGCCCTCCGCCGTCGTCGGTGACGTGGATCTTGCGGGACGTCGCCTGCGTGCGTTGCCCGGACGTCCGGCCGGCGATGCTTTGACCTTGCCGGAGTTGCTGCTTCGCGGCGCTGCCGATCCGCACGCTCCGGCAATCGTCGACGTCGCCGCTTCCGTCACGCTCACGTACGGCGAACTCGACCGACGCTCCGACGCTATGGCGTTTGCGTTGATCGCTCGCGGAATAGCGCCGGAAATGATTGTGGCACTGGCGCTTCCGAGGTCGGCCGACTATGTGATCGCGCTCTGGGCCGTAGCGAAAGCCGGCGGAGTGTTTCTTCCCGTGGATCCGGCGTACCCCGCCGAGCGGATCGAGCACATGCTCACCGACAGTGGAGCGGTACTCGGTATCACCAGGGGCGAGTATGCGGCCGACCTTCCGGGCGTCACATCGTGGATCGAGTTGGATGCGATCGAATTCACCACCGAAATCGAGGCAGTCCATTCCGAGACACTGCCGGACGCGCCACTCGAGTTCGACAACCCGGCCTACTTGATCTACACCTCGGGCTCGACAGGAAAACCCAAGGGCGTGTTGGTCACTCATGCGGGACTGGCAGCGTTTGCCGACGAACAGCGGGAGCGTTTCGGCGTCACCGCGCACTCTCGCGCTCTGAGCTTCGCCTCGACGAGCTTCGACGCGTCGGTTCTCGAGCTCCTTCTGGCTTTCGGCGCCGGCGCAACGATGGTGATAGCGCCTCCGACAGTTCTCGGCGGTGTCGAATTGCACGAACTGCTCGACGAGCAGACGATCACCCATGCTTTCGTGACTCCAGCCGCCTTGGCGACTGTCGATCCCGCCGGGCTCGACCATCTCGAAGCCGTCGTCGTCGGCGGCGACGCCTGTTCCGCCGACCTCGTATCTCGGTGGGCACCGGGGCGCCGAATGTTCAACGCGTACGGCCCGACCGAGGCCACCGTCGCCGTCACCATCAGTGATTCGCTGGTCGCGGGGGAGCCCGTGACGATCGGCGGCCCGATCCGCGGCGTGGACGCGATGATTCTCGATTCCCGACTGCACTCGGTTCCCGGCCAGGTCGTCGGTGAGCTCTACGTCAGCGGCGACGGTCTCGCCCGCGGGTACCTCGGCAACCCCGCACTCACAGCCGCGCGCTTCGTCGCCGACCCGCATGGACCCGAAGGCGCTCGGATGTACCGCACCGGGGATCTTGTGCGCGAAGATCGCTCAGGGGCACTGATCTACCTCGGACGCGCAGACCACCAGGTCAAGATCCGAGGGTTCCGAATCGAACTCGGAGAAATCGACGCGGTGCTGGCAGCGGAAGCCTCCGTGCATTCGGCTGTCAGCGTCGTCGTCGGGGAGGGCATCGACGCTCGGATCGTCGCGTACGTCGTCCCGGCACATGCGGACTTCGACGCCGCCGCGCTACGCCGTCACGCAGGTATATCGCTGCCTGCGCACATGATCCCGTCCGCTGTTGTCGTGATCGGCGCAGTCCCGACCACACCGGCGGGCAAGCTCGATCGCAGCGCTCTGCCTGCTCCCAACTGGGAGTCGCCGAGTGGACGCAGTCCGGAAGGCAGCGACGAGATCGCGATCTGCGCTGCTTTCGCAGAGGTACTCGATCTGGCCGACGTAGACACGTACGCCGATTCGAGTTTCTTCGAACTCGGCGGCAACTCACTCATGGCAACGCGTTTGGTCGCTGCCATCAAAGAACGCACCAGCATGACCGTCCCCGTCGCGTGGATATTCTCCGACCCGACTCCGGAGGCATTGGCGCGCAGACTCTTCGAACTCGAGGCAACAGTTGTGACAAGTGACGCGGATACCTCCGCACTTGCGGTAGTCCTGCCACTACGTCCGGAAGGCCGCGCCGAGCCACTGTTCTGCATCCATCCGGCCATCGGATTGGCCTGGTGCTACGGAGCGCTCGATCGCTACGTCGACTCCAGCCGGCCGCTCTACGGCCTGCAGTCGCCGGTCCTGACGGACTCCGAATTTCGGGCGGAGCTGATCGAGGACTTCGCGGCGCGGTACGTCGAGGAAATTCGCGGAGTTCAGCCGCACGGTCCGTATCACCTGCTGGGGTGGTCGATCGGCGGATTGATCGCTCACGCGGCGGCGGTGCAGTTGCAAGCCGCGGGTGAGAGCGTCGCCGACCTGATTCTGCTCGACAGCTTCGTTCTCGAAGACCCGACGATGGCAGGCGCGCAGCCTTCTCTCGCCGAACTGATCGGCGGGTTGGGGATCTCGGTCCCGGACACCGGCGTGCGTGATCTGACACCCGAGGACGCCGAAGCACTCTTGCGCGAAGCCATCGGCGATCACCCTTTGGTCTCGAGCGATCGGATCGAGCGACTGTTCGAGGAATACTCCGCCGGCGCCGAACTGGCTCACCGATACCGCCCGGGCAAGTTCGTGGGCGATCTGCTGTTCTTCTCGGCACACGCCGACACCTTCGACCCGCTGCGAACCGCGTCGGCGTGGCGACCGTTCGTCTCCGGGGTGATCATCGACCGTCCGGTGCCCACGTCACACGCCGAAATGTTCACCGAGGCAGGTCTGGAGGCGATCGGACCCGTGATCAACCTTGCGGTCGGAACGGGTCGTCACGCGGCCCCGGACGTCGACGCTGAGTTGGACGCTCTGATCGAGGTCCAAGACGTGCGCGGCTGACTCAGGCTCGTTTCTTCCTCGGTGTGGTCGACTTCGACGAGCCGGCCTTGGAGGCGTTCGACTTCGCTTCGTCCACACTGCGCTGCAGTGCGGCAACCAGGTCGACCACCTCCGCATCGGTGCCCTCTTGGTCGACCTCGGCGGCGGGGATGACCTTCTTGCCGCCGTTCTCGATCATCTCGTCGAGCAACTGCCGCAGTTGGAGCTGGTAGTCGTCGGTGAACTCGGTCGGATCGAAATCGCCCGCCATGCTCTCGACGAGCGTCTGCGCCATCTTCAGGTCCTTGGCCTTCGGCTTCTCCGCGTCGTCGAGGGAAGGGAACTCTGCTGCACGAACTTCGTCGGGCCACAGCAAGGTCTGGATCACCAGAACACCGTCGCGAGCGCGCATCGCGGCCAGGCGCGTCTTCTGTCGCAGCGTGAAATGCACCAGTGCCGTTCGATCACTCTCGGTGAGCACAGTCGAAAGCAGGACGTACGCCTTCGGCGACGCCGAATCGGGTTCGAGGAAGTAACTCTTCTCGAACAAGATCGGATCGATCTGATCGTTCGGCACGAATTCCAGCACCGGAATCTCGTGCTTCTCCGCAGCCGGGAGTTTGTTGAAGTCCTCGTCGCTCAAGATGACGCGCGATCCGTCTTCCGAGTCGTACGCCTTGTCGATGTCCGCGAACTGAACCGTGTTTCCGCACTCGGAACACACACGGTTGTACTTGATGCGGCCACCGTCTTTTGCATGGACCTGGTGAAATCGGATGTCGTGGTCCTCGGTCGCCGAGTACACCTTGACCGGGACGTTGACCAGACCGAAGGCTATCGAGCCTTTCCAAATCGAGCGCATGCCTCCCATGATGGTCGCCGCCGGCCGTTTGCGCGAGGCAAACGATCACGGTTGATCCCGAACCGTTGCGTGTGGATGGGTCGGTTCGGGGCGTATCGAGCGGGTATCCGCTTCGAGAACCCGACTCGCACACCTGGGGGGGACGCTCCGATGAGAATCCGAACCTACCGTCGACGCGTCACCGCGGCGCTGGCGATTTCACTGGTTCCACTGCTGTTTGCGCCTTTGCCCGCGAACGCAGATCCGGCACGCACCGTAACCATCAGCGTCCACTCCGATGCGATGGGCCGCGACATTCCACTCGAGGTGATCCTCCCCGCCGACACGAGCGCCCCACGGCCCACGTTGTATCTGCTCAACGGCGCCGGTGGTGGCGAGGACAGTGCAACGTGGGAAGGACGGACCGATGTCCTGGACTTCTTCGCCGACAAGAACGTCAACGTCGTGACGCCGCTGGAAGGAGCGTTCAGCTACTACACCGACTGGCAGAAAGACGATCCCGTACTCGGGCGCAACAAGTGGCAGACGTTCCTCACTCGCGAACTGCCGCCCGTCATCGATGCGCAGTTCGGTACCAACGGGGTCAACTCCATCGCGGCGATTTCGATGACGGCGACGTCGGTACTCAATCTCGCGATCTCGGCACCAGGGCTCTACCGGAGTGTCGGGGCCTACAGCGGGTGCGCGGAGACTTCCACCCAGCCGGGTCAGGACTATGTGCGGTTGGTGGTCGGCGCGCGGGGTGGCGCTGATCCGACAAACATGTGGGGACCGTTCGACGGTCCGGGATGGCGCGAGAACGATCCGGTTGTGAACGCGGAGAAGTTGCGGGGGACCGCACTGTACGTTTCCACCGGATCCGGGCTGCCAGGTCCGCACGACAACCTTCAGGCACCCGATGTGAACGGAAATCCCGGAGCGCTCCTGAATCAGATCGTCGTCGGCGGCATCATCGAATCCGCGGTCAACGGGTGCACGCACGGCTTGGCGGACCGACTGAACGCACTGGGCATCCCCGCGACCTTCGACTTCAAGCCGACCGGAACCCACTCGTGGGGCTACTGGCAGGACGACCTACACAATTCCTGGCCGATGATCGCCGGCTCGATGGGAGCGCAGTAGTCGGTCCGGAGTGCTCACCTCAGAAACGGCGCGCGCATCAACGTCTTTCGGACGTGCCACGGTGACGATCGGAACAGGGTTGCCATCACCTTCGCCGTCGCGGACGCGTCCCGCCGATCGGACAGGTAGGACCGCTGAGCCTCGACCGGTAGATCGAAGAACGTGTCGAAGAATGTCGCGACCTCTCTCGAGCCGAGGGTGAGAAGTGCGTTCAGGCCAACGCGGCGAAGGGCAGACACCGCCTTGGCCGACCGCGGCCAGAGCGCCGCGTTGGGATCTCCACCGTCGGCGATTGCTTTGGCGACAGCGTCTGCCTCGGCGAGTGACGAGGCAACGCTGTATCCGGTTGCCGGATGCATCAGACCGCCTCGCCCGCCGAACCGGAGGACACCGTCGGGGAACGACTCCTTCGGGCCTTCGACTGCAAAACGGACTCGCTCGACCGGTGCGTCGTCGGGGACTTCGCAGCCCCGATTGTGAAGCCGGGTGCGCAGACGCGCTTCGAGTTCGCGGAGCCCCAACGCCGGCCGGCCGACGAGGCAGGTCTCCTCGAGGAGAACTCGCTCGTCATCGAGTGGGACCGCATAGAGAAACGACGGAGTGTCGGCGGCGGAGGCGCCGTTGTCTGTTCGCCAGTCCATGAACCAGGCTTCGCCACCACCCAGAATCGGATCGGCCAGAGCGCGGTCGACGATCACTCCGAAGGCGGTCTGCTGGGCGGTTGTCACCGTCAGTTCGGTACCCCGGGCGTCGATGACGACGGAACCTGTCAGCTGCGATCCGTCCACGCACAGGACGGCGGTAGGTGACAGTGTTTGAGCACGCAAGGCTCTGAACTGTACGGATGTGCCCGAGAGAAATGATTGCAGTAAAGATGTATTCAATATGCAATATGTGCGATCAAGCGTTTTCTGTCTGCGGGTCCACACGCTCGGGCGTTCGATCCGGCTTGCGATCACATCGACCGGCAGCCACGACGGCAGCTCGTCAGCCCACGCCGAATAGGTCGGCGTCCACACCCGATGGGGATGCGGATCGACAACGACGACGGTGAGTTGCCGGGCGATACAGCGGGTGGCGAGTGCCCGCCCGGCCGGGCCGCCACCGACGATCACCACGTCGGCGGAAGAGTTGTCTGTGCTCACGACCGGCGCACTACATCGATCCCGTTGCGAGCAGACCGCCGTCGACCCGGACCGTTTCGCCCGTGATCCACGCCGCCGCGTCGGAGACGAGGAAGCCGACCAAGCCGGCAACGTCCTCGGGGGTGCCGAGCCGCTTCATCGGGTAGCCCGCCGACGCCTTGTCCTCGCCGGCAGCGACCAGGGCTGCCGCGAACTGCGTCTTGACGATCCCGGGAGCTACGGCGTTGACACGAATCTTCGGTCCCAGTTGCCAGGCCAGTTCTTCCGTCAGGCGGATGAGCGCAGCCTTCGACGCGCCGTACGCCGCGATGACGCCCGTCGACCGGATCCCGGCCACACTTGCCAGGTTCACGACGGCTCCACCGTGTTCGCCCATCCATGCCCGATGTGCTTGTTGGACGTAACCGAGGGCGGCAACCACGTTCACGTCGAAGATCTTGCGCACGGCGTCGAGGTCCGCTTCCATGAGCGAACCGAAGACGGGGTTGATTCCGGTGTTGTTGACCAGAATGTCGAGTGAACCGAATTCGGACACGGCGCGGTCGACGGCACCGGAGCGGGCTTCGGCATCGGCTGCGTTGCCCGCGAATGCGACGACCTTTCCGCCGTGCCCCAGAGCGGACAGCTCGGATGCGGCGGCCTCGAGAGGCTCCGGCTTGCGGGCTGTGATCAAGACGTCGGCACCGCGAGCGAGGAGTTCGGCGGCGACAGCTTTGCCGATTCCGCGACTTGCGCCGGTGACGATGGCGGCACGGCCTTCGAGGTCGCGAGGACGAGTGCTGTTTTCGCTAGTCATGTCCCGAACGTTAGCGGACTCACACGCTGCTGGTCGGAACGACCGTCAGGTCACGGTAAAATCGATAGTTCTTGTGTCTGTAGTCAGGCATTGTTTACCCGTATTCGTCGTTTTTCCTGAGGAGTTTGCTTGATTACCGCCACTGACCTCGAAGTTCGTGCCGGTGTCCGCACCCTTCTCACGGCTCCCGGGCCTTCGTTGCGCATCCAGCCGGGCGACCGGATCGGACTCGTCGGACGTAACGGAGCCGGAAAGACGACCACACTGCGCATCCTCGCCGGCGAAGGTGAGGCATATGCGGGAAGCGTCGTACGTACCGGTGAACTCGGATACCTCCCGCAGGACCCCAAAGAGGGCGACCTGAGCGTCCTCGCCAAGGACCGGGTTCTCTCCGCACGTGGCCTCGACACGATGCTCCGCGAGATGGAGAAGCAGCAGATTCTGATGGGCGAGGTGCTCGATCAGGAATCGCAGGACCGCGCGGTCAAGAAGTACGGCCAGCTCGAGGATCGGTTCTCGGCCCTCGGCGGATACGAAGCCGAGAGTGAAGCCGCACGCATCACCAGCAGCCTCGGTCTCGAAGACCGCATTCTCGGGCAGCCGCTCAGCACGCTTTCCGGCGGTCAGCGTCGTCGCGTCGAATTGGCGCGCATCCTCTTCGCCGCCTCCGACGGCAGCGGTGCCCGCTCGGACACGACTCTGCTGCTCGACGAGCCCACCAACCACCTCGACGCCGACTCCATCACCTGGCTGCGTGGCTTCCTCCAGAACCACGAGGGTGGACTGGTGGTCATCAGCCACGACGTCGACCTGCTCAACGACGTCGTCAACCGCGTGTGGTTCCTCGACGCCGTCCGCGGTGAGGCCGACGTCTACAACATGAACTGGAAGAAGTACCTCGACGCTCGTGCCACGGACGAGCAGCGTCGTCGCCGCGAGCGCGCCAACGCCGAGAAGAAGGCCGGTGCGCTGCGGATTCAGGCCGCCAAGATGGGCGCAAAGGCAACCAAGGCCGTCGCGGCTCAGAACATGGCCAAGCGAGCCGACAAATTGATGGCGAACCTCGATGCCGAACGTGTCTCGGACAAGGTTGCGCGGATTCGTTTCCCCGAACCCGCCGCTTGTGGCAAGACTCCGCTGATGGGCAAGAACCTCACCAAGGTGTACGGCTCGCTCGAGATCTTCACCGGTGTCGATCTCGCGATCGATCGTGGGTCTCGTGTGGTTATCCTCGGACTCAACGGTGCAGGTAAGACCACACTGCTCCGCATCCTCGCGGG
>NZ_CAURKP010000097.1:0-19882 GCF_963525155.1 uncultured Rhodococcus sp. | reverse complement strand
GCTATAGTCTGGACAGTTCCTCGCGCTATCGGCTCCACTTTGCTCGTTGCTCCGTTGATCAAGGAGTTCCTTGTCGAGGGTGACGGCACCCTCGATGCAAAACTGACTGCGGTCGGTACGGTCTCTGCCTCTCTCGAGAAGCAAGTCGGCCGCACGTTCACCTCGATCAGCGCTGCTTCGGCGGCAATCTTTTCCGGTGCTGCCGGTTCCACCAGCGTGCCAGACGCACTACGTCTGGCCGTGATGCGCACTCTGTCCACCGAGGTCGTCGTCAGGAAGCCCGCTCCGCAGCCGTTCTCCGAGAAGGTCGGGAAGAGGCTGGGGCAGTATGTCTTTGCTTTGCGTGACCCGCGTAACGACCAGGTGTTCCATGTCGGGCACGGCACGGGAAATCAAGTATTCGCGCCGGTATTCGAAGCGCTCGGTGAACTCGCGAACCTCGAAGGAGCGGACGCTCCGGCCGAGTCGAATGCTGCTGTGACGGCAGCCAAGATCGCTCGGATCCGCGAGATCTACGACGCAGGTTCGGCGGTGGAGCACTTCGTACTCCTCCGCTCGGTCTCTGCCGCCACGGATTCGGCCGCCACTACCGACGAGGTCGTCCGCGGCATCGTGGAAGCCTTGCGCATCACCGACGCGGGAGAGGGTCTGACCAATCTCGCAGGCGATACCTCGGACAAGGACGCCCGAGCGACCCGCGTCGAGGAACTCGCATTGCGCTACTCGGCTGATCCCGCGCCGGAACTCCCGACGCCGAGCATCGTCCTCCGCGTACCGGCCTCCGCCCGTCCGGGAGCAACGCCGGAAGAGATCTACGAACTCGCGCGCGCCGAGTGGTCTGCCGGTGCGGCCGTTCGTGCCGAGATCGGAATCCCCGTTCTGGTGTTTGCCGACAGCATCATTCGTGGTGCCTTCCGTGCTCAGTCATGGGAGGTGTCCACCCGCAATGCCGACGGAAGCCAACTGTGGCGGTTCAACGGAACCGTCGACGACGAGCTTGCTGCCAAGTACGTCGGAACCGAGGTCACCCCGCACAACGTCGGACTGAAGAAGTGGCCCGTCAGCGGTTGGGTCACGAGGTTGACTACCGCCCGTCCAGGTGCGGTCATGCCGGGACCTCGTAAGTCCAAGTAACGCAACAACTTCAGGTAGAAGGAATTGTGGGGGCGGGATCCGTTCGGATCCAGCCCCCACAATATCGTTGCCCGGGGTTGTCAGCCGAGCAATCCGCTTCCCAGATAGTCGTTCTCGGTGCATCCCGGCGGAATGAGATACACCGCAGAACCGATCGGCGTCGTCCACTCGTTGAGTGCGTCGAAGTCACTCAATCGCTGTTGGACCGGTAGATATTGCTCGGCGATGTCCCGTTGGAATGCTGCGAAGATCAATCCCGAATTCGAGGTCTGCCCGCTCTCGGGTGCGTCGTCGTAGTTGTATGCCCGACGGAAGAACTGCTCCTTCTCATGCGTCTGGTGGGCTCGCGCGATGTGTGATCCTGGCGGGATCACCGGAATGCCGAACTTGTCCGTGAGTGTGAAATCCGCTTCGTCGAATTCGTTGGTTCCGTTGAGCGGAGCGCCATTGGACAACGTGCGCCCCATCGTGAGTTCGCGCCCCGAACGGTCGAGTTCGTCCCAGGTATCCATTTCCATGCGAATGCGTCGCAGTACCAACGAGGTTCCGCCCGCCAGCCACGACTGACCCGCGCCGTTGTGCCAGATCAGTGAATCGAAATCCACTGTTCCCGGAGCAGGATTGACGGTCCCGTCCACTTGGCCCATGAGATTGCGCATCGTGGTTCCCTCAGGCGTGGTGCCGCGAGCGTTGCGGAATCCCTTTTGCGTCCACCGGATGGTCGTCAGTGATCGGACGTTCTTGGTCAGAACTCGCACAGCATGAGCAATGGTCACCGGATCGTCGCCACAAATCTGCAACAACAGGTCCGATCCGCCCCATCGATCGTCAAGTCGGTCGATCGCGTAGCTCGGCAGCGGCTCGAACCAGTCCGGTTGACGTGCTTGCAATCCCAGCTTGGTGAACAGGCCAGGGCCGTAGCCGACGGTCACTGTCAAGCGTGCCGGATCCACAGCCAGTTCCCGTTCGGTGTCCGCCAACGCCGGGTTGCCCGCGGTGAGCCGTGACGCATCCTCGGACCACATCTTCATGATTCCGACGACGACTGCTCGATCGGTTCCAGGCAAGAGGTCGAACCCGATGAACGTGCCGTGCGCTTGCGGAGTGGTGGCGATCCCAGCTTGGTGGACGCCGTAGAACGGTTCCACCAGCTTGCCTGCTTGCTGCTCGTGTTCGCTGCGCTCCACCACTGTGGTTGCGCCCCAAGTTATTCCCGCGACGCCGAGCGCGGCGGCGCCTCCTCCGAGAAGGCGCCGCCGGCTGAGTGCTCGGCTGGGCGGGTTCGTGTTCTCAGCCACCGTGATTCGGGTCGTAGTTCTCCTGATTACCGGAGAAGTCGCGAATCTGGGCTGTGAACGTGGTGCTGGAACCGTCGTCGTAGATCAAGGTGAGGTCGGTTTCTGCGCCTGGGAGCAGCGGCGCGGACAGGTCCATGAACATGAGGTGGTCACCGCCCGGGGTGAGGGAGGCGGACCCGTTGGCAGGGACCAGGAAACCGCCGTCCTTGGGACGCATCGTCATCGTTCCGCCGTCGCCGGTCACGACTTCGTGCAGTTCGAGTCGAGACGACGCGGGGCTGGTGGCCGAGACCACGCGTACGTCCTTGTCACTGGAGTTGACGAGTTCGGCGAACGCCGCGCTCATTCCTTCCGGCGCGGCCTTGACCCATTGATCCTGAACTGTGATGGATTGTGCAGCTTCGGTTTCCTTGTCGGAGTTGGAAGAACAGCCGGTCAGGGCGAGAGCTGCGGACAGTGCAACAGCTGCGAATATCTTTGTGCGAACAGTCATGTGTGTCTCCGTAATTCGTGAAGTGTCAGGTGGTGGCACGGCGTTTGAACGCCGCAATGCACAGGTCGATCAGCAGGAATGCGAGAAGGCTGATGCCGAGTAGCGGTACGAACCAGCCGACCAACGCCGTGATCGCGACGAGAGCAACGAGGCCGACCGGGGAGAGGTTGCGGATTCCGCCGCGGGCAGGAACCCGGCCGACTGCCCAGTCGGAGCCACGAGTGGGGCGTCGGCGCCACCACATGATGTAGCCCCGAATGACCACGCTGACCAGTGCGAGTGCCAGTGCGGCGAGTGCGATCTGGTTGGCAAGACCGAACAGCAGGCCCATGTGGAGTTGGATTCCCCAGGCCGAAAGTTTGGCTGCGAGTGGCCAATCCGAGAACCACAACTCGTCGGTGACCTTTTGCGTCGCTCCGTCGATTGCGATGGTGTTGTTGCTGTACACCCAGGGCTGACGTGTCTGGGCGACGGTGAACGCCGTCTCGGCGTTCGCGGGTATCGATACTTCGACAGGACCGGTGATCCCGTTGTACCTGGCGATACCGAGGACGGTGTCGACGCGTCCGACGTTGGTGTCCGTCAGCGTGCCGGTGGCGGCAGGGGCCATGTCGTGACCCTCGTGCCCGCCTGTCGCCGGAGGGGGAGCGTCGCCGAGAGTTTTCACAACTGAGGGCGTCGTCCAACTCAACGCGGTTCTCAGATTGCTGACGTTCTCTCCGGCGTAGGTCGACCACGTGAGGCCGGTCGCCGAGAGGAAGACCAATGCAACTGCTATCCAGATGCCGACGACACCGTGCCAGTTCAGGGTCCGGCTTCGTCCGGTGGATGCTCGGTCGATCGTGAGCAGTCGAGCGTTCCGGGCGGTGCGGTATCGACGGAACCAGAGGTAGACACCGCCGAGTGCGACCACCCACATCCACGACGCGGCCAATTCGCTGTAGAGGCGGCCGGGTTCGCCCAGATGAAGGTGGCGATGCAGTTGGGAGATCCAGGTTCGCAGTGGCAGCGAACCACTGCTTCCGTAGACCGCCAACTCGCCGACCGGCTGTGCGAGCACCGGATCGACGAAGACGGCGAGCCTCTCCGATTCGCCCAGTGACGGATCGGTGAACAGGACTCGGGTGGTTTCGCCGGCAGCAGGGGACGGACGTACTGCCGAGACCGTCAAGTCGGGGCGGTACTGCTGAGCGGAACGGATCTGGTCGTTCAGTGACGCGATCTGTCCGGTGGTGTCGGTCTGGAGGTAGTCGCTGTAAACGAACTTCTCGATGGTGGGTGCCATCGCGTAGAGGCCGCCGCTCAAAGCGGCGATGAGGATGAACGGTCCGATCAGGACGCCGGCGTAGAAGTGCAGACGCAGGATCAGTGGTCTGGCGCCGCCAACCTGCTTCTTCGGGGGAGAACTGTCGTTGGACGCGCGCGTCTGTGCGCGCTCCAATTCGGGTGCGGACATGCGTGTACTCGATCCCGCTGTGCGCCTTTATTAACCGCGGGCGGTTAATAAAGGCGCACAGCAAAGTGGCGCACGTAATCACGTGCGTGAAAGGAAAAGGGAGGTGAGTTACACGAATGCCGGTGGGCCGCGAGTGCCCAGGCCAGAGGTGAGAAGTTGACGCAGAACAACTTTGGCGCGGTATCGAGTACGTGCAGCGAACGGCGACGGTTCAGCTGCCCACGGGCGCAATAGAACGGCGACGATTGCCGCTACCGTCGATGCGGCCACGACGTATCCGCGTTCTGCGCCGCGGATCAGCACTGCGCACACTCCGACGGCAGCGATGTGTGCCGCGAGCATCGGAAGGGACAGGAGCAGGCCGTGTTGATGATCCGAAGCGATGGTCAACGTCGCGTGACCGATGGCCTGACCCGCAGCGAGCATGAGGGCGAGCAAGAGCGCGGGGGAGCGACGGGTGTCGATGGACGTGACCACCGCGCCGACGCTCGCGCAGGCGAGGATCAGCAACACGACAGCGCTTTCGGACGGGGCCATGCCGCCGCCACCGAGCGCGTGGGCTGCGACGGAAACCGCGCCGGAGGTGCCGCCCACGAAAGCACCGCGCAGCTGCGCGACATCTTTCGGTCCCGGCGTCATACGCGAAAGGATACAGGCGCCTACTACCGGGCTTAGTAGGTGATCGGTCGGGATCGTTTCGGTGGCCGACCGACGAACGCATTAGGCGGGGGATTTGTCCGATTCGCCAAACTTTGCCGAGGACCGGGTGAAACAAACGTGACGGTCATTTTCCGGTGCCAGACTTGGCTCTGGTCGCCGGCAACGGGTCGACGGCAGGGCAAACACATAGGAGAGTTTCATGAGGCGTCGATTCTTTGCGATATTCGCCCTGGTGGGTGCGTTCGGTCTCTTCCTGTCTTCGGTGGCCTCGGCGGACCCGGTCACACGCTCCGTGTCGGGCACCCTTGTCAACTCGTGTAGCGATACTGGCGATCCGGTCGGGATATGGATGGTCGTATGGGATGGCTCGACGCAGATATCCTCGGCCACTGTCGGGGTGGGTGGCGCATACACGATCACGAACGTTCCTCCGGGCAATTACACGGTCAGTCCATACTCGCCGGCTGGATGCGGATCCGTACCCGACAGGACGGCGGTAGATCTGACGACGTCCGACGCGACCGGGATCGACTTCGAGTTGGTGAAGGTGTTCAGCATCGTCGGAACTGTCACTGGGTGTCCGGGTGCCGACGGGGTCGGGGCGTCTGACGTGACGTTGAATCTCCTCGATGCCGGCACGCAAATCGCGACGACAACGACGGATGATTCCGGTGACTACTTCTTTCAGTACAAGCCGGCCAAGGACGGCTATTCCGTAGAAGTGGTTCCCGGCAGCGGATGCGGTGCCGATCCAGCAGCAATTCCGGTGAATCTGAGCACGAATGACGTCACCGGTGTCGACTTCGCGCTCACTGCCGACGGCTGCGATACGGGCAGTTCGTTCGGAAGTGTGGATCTGTCGACGATTTTCGGAAGTCTCGGTAGTTCGGAATTCTGCAGCAGCTGAACACTTGTCCATGAAGGGTGGGTGATCGCCGAGGCGATCGCCCTCCCTTTTCTCGTTTGTTACCAAGGGATTTGCCCTGACATTGCGGAAGGCTGTTTCTAGCGGCAGATGAAGATATCTGTGCCGCATATCGTTACGACGTTCGTATTTGCTGAGATCGGCACAGGCGTGGGGACCAAAGTCATCGAAGTGCGGGTGTAACGGTCTGTTGTGCCACGACGGTATTGAGCAGAGAACGGCAAGCCCGCCAGAGTGATAGCGTCCGAGAGGCTATGTCCGAAATGATTCCGAACTCGACCTAGGAAAACGGTGCGCAGCGATAACAACGGTTCGAATAACGGAGTCCTGGGGAACAACTCCGGAACGACTCAGGGCGACGGCCATTTCGACGCGTCCGACGACGGCTATGCAACGTCGATTCGAACCGTCACCTTCACACCACAATTCGACGAGCCTGCAGCAAAACCGTTGCCCAGTCAGCGGATGCGCCAGCAACGTCGTGAAGAGCCGACCGATTTCCGGACCTCGACGCCCAGGCCTATGACCTCCGTCGACGACCTGGACATCATCAAGCGGGCGAAGCGTCCACCCGAACGCGGTTTGGGCAGTGTGTTGTTCAAACTCACCGGGGGCCGGATCAACACTGGGCAGTCGGCTGCCGAACTCGAACACCAGGCTCTCGTGCGCCGTGCCAACCGAACGGTGCGCGGCGTGTACAAGATTGCTTTCATCTCACTCAAGGGTGGAGTGGGGAAAACCACGGCGGCCAAAACTGTCGGTTCGACGTTCGCATCGATCCGTGGGGATCGAATCGTAGCCATCGACGCCAATCCCGACCTGGGGACCCTGGCTGATCGCGAACGACGTGAACATCACCTGACCGTTCGTGATCTGTTGGCCGACGGTGACATTCGTACGTACAGCGATGTTCGCTACTACACCTCGCAAGGCGACAGCCGACTCGAAATCCTTGCGAGTGAGGCAGATCCGGAAACTTCGGAGTCGTTCAACGAGCAGGACTACCTCGATACTCTCCGAATTCTCGAGGTGCATTACAACATCGTCATCACCGACTGTGGCACCGGAATCATGCACTCGGCCATGTACGGAATTCTCGACGAAGCAGATGCTTTGGTTGTCGTCAGCCCGACGGCTCAGGATGGTGCCCGTAGTGCTGCAGCAACGCTCAGTTGGCTGACCAAGCACGGATACGCAGATCTGGTGAGCAGGTCGGTCGTGGCGATCAATTCGACGCGGCCGGGTTCGTCTTCGCTCGACCTCGATCAACTCGAGGACGTTTTCGCTCAGCGTGGAGTGCGAGCGGTCAAGACGTTGCCCTACGACGATCACCTGGGCGAAGGCGGTCCGATCGACTTGAAGTTGTTGAACAAGCGCACGGCACGGGCATATCTGGAACTCGTCGCAGCAATTGCCGATGGTTTCCCGGACTCGGTGGGCAAGCACGCTTCTCGATAGAACGTGCTCGCCACCGAATCTGATCAGCAGGCTCCGGCGTTCAAGGGTGCCGAAGTATCGCGCCGTATCCGTCGGCGAGAACGAGGCGTTCGTCGATCTGTACCAACTCGGTGCCGGTCCCGATTGCGATGTAGGGGAGTACGCGATCGGCGGGCCCGATCAACTCTCCACTGGTGACTTCCTTGTCGTCGGGATCGGTGAGCAGCAGCGTCTCGACCTTGCCCTGTTCGAGGGCGTCGAGGACGCGTGCGGTCCCGTCGATGGAGAGGCCGGAGTCCCGGCCCTGCTCTGCGACGTAGCGTTCGGTTTCCACATCCATTCTGCGCAGTCGCTGCGTGTCGATCAGTTCACGAATCGACTTGGACACCTCGGCGGGTGTCGAACCGACTGAACGCGAACCCTTTTCGACGTCCACCACCCGTAGCGTCGACGGCAAAAGCTGTGCAAAAGCTTTGCGGGATTGTACTTCTCCGATGACAACCACCAGCGCGACCTTGTGTTCACGGGCGAGTGCCGCCGCGCGCTCCACAGCCTGAGTCAGGTTCTTCCGGATATTCTCCTCCACGAGGCTTTGGCTGTCGGTGTATCGCTCCTGACCGCCCACGTGTGCCTTGTGGACCGGGAAGCCGTCTCCGTCTACCGTTTCGCCGTACACGTCACGCCCGCGAGCATCGCGCACGCACAGGTCCGCGCCAGTGTGGTCGACCTTGGCGATGAGGAACGGTTCGGTGTCGTATCCGTGTGCGATCAGTGGAATCAGGTAGGGCAGTTCGCCCAAGGTCGCGATAGTGGAGCCGGCAGGTTCGAGCAGAATATCGTCGATCAGTACTGCCTCGGAAGTGGCGACGATCGCGCGTCCGGCGCGACCTGAGATGCCGTGATGGTTGTCCTTCACCTCGTCCAGTCGTGCGATCAGCGATTCCGATGCTCCCTGTTTCGTGAGTTGATTGCGCATCGAGCGCCATTCGAGTTCGAAGCGCTCGCGCGCATCTTCCCGGTTACGGACGTCTTCGAAGTACACGGAGGCAAACGGGCCGTCACTCGAACCGACCTTCTTCAGTCGCCCAGCATGCATGTCGGCTCCCTTCTGTAGTGGTCCTATGTCGCGTACCCGACAACCGGTGATTCGACACGACCGCTTTCAGTTCGCACGTTTGTTCGACTGCTGGTACTGTCTGTGAACGTGAGGGTGGTGCAGAGGGAAGCCTGCATCACCTTCACGCCAAGAGCCCGGGGCCTGCCGCCGACTGCCTTCGGCGGCAGGTCCCGATTCTGCTTACTCGGCGTCGTCAGTGCCCTTCGACCTGTCGGAACTCTTGCGCCAGTGGGTGAATCGTTCCTTGATGTCCGACGCTACATCGCCGACGCCATTCCCCACGGCGCCCACCGCACCGCCCAATCCGCTACCGATGTCGCGCACCATGCGGATCAAAGGGTCCTCCGACTCGTCGAAGTTCTGCTTGTAGGTCTTGGCTGCATTCTTGAACTCGTCGCTGATCTTCGCTCCGTCGTCATCGCCGCGACGGGGGTAGTTTCCGCGCAGAATCGCGGCGTAGTCTCCGCTGTCCACCCACTTCTTGAGCTCGGCGGCGCGAAGCACCGAGAACGGGTGAGAGAGCAGTTCGATGTTGAGGAGCTTGAGTACACCGTCGCGGAGGTCGCCGCTGGCGTCGTACTCGGCGGCCTGGGCAAGAAACGCGTCGATGTCGATTTCACTGACTCGGGATCCGCCCGCCAATTTCATCTGGACGCGAATCGCGGTGTGTACGTCCTGCCCGCACAACAGTCCGGCACGATCACCGGACAGTTCTGACTTGCGCTGCCATTCCATGAGGGCGGCGATGATCGCGCGCAATGCCCACCCGCCGACGGGCAGCCATCCGATGGTTCCGGCCAGTCGCATCAAATGCATCAGGATGGTCCGATACACAGCATGACCGGACAGCGCGTGGCCAAGTTCGTGGCCGATGATGAACCGCTGTTCCTCGTAGTTCATCACGTCCAATAGGCCGGTAGTGACCACCATGAACGGCTTGTCCATGCCGATGGTGAAGGCGTTGACCATCGGGGTCTGGAGTACGAACAGCTCGGGTGTCTCGTCGGCCTGCAGGATGTCGACGCAGTCACGGCGCAGGTCGTTCAGGTCGCTGAACTGGCGTTCGTCGACTCGCACCGACGTGGCGAGGTACATGAGGCGGTGCTGACGTTCTTGGAGCAGTCCGGACAGCGTCCGCAGGACAGTGTCGAACCCCCGAAGCGTCCGGAGCGTCACCAATGCAGCCCGATCGGCTGGGTGTTCCCACGCACGCGAGCTGATGTCCGGGAACTCGATTCGGGTGCGATCTGGTGCAGTGGTCATGGTGGCCCCTCACTTCGATGTGTGTCGACTCACCTCCAGGGTAACGACTAGTCGGTTTAGCGTGGATTTCCGGCAGCTCACTCGGTGGGCTGGGGGAGCGTGCAATCGGTGACTTTGGGGTTGACGCCGAAGTAGTTCAGCGGACCCGCGATGACCGTGAGCGCGATGGTCCCGACGCCGGCGCAGTTGGTCGGCGAACTGCTGTAGTAGCCGCGTTGGCCGGCCGCGACGGCCCCGACTATCAGCCAGATCAGAACGATCAGAGTCACAATTCTCATCATGGCGGGCTCGATTCTTCAAATATTATGGTGCCCAGCGAAATACCCGGTCAGAGTGGGTATGAAACGCTCTGCCGACGGGTATCCGCGGTGTATGCGGCTCGAGGCGGGCGTATCCGCCCGAGTGAACGCACTGAAGGAGCTTGTGATGATCATCCTCGGCGTGATCCTGCTGATAATCGGTTTCGTGGTGAACATTCCGATCCTGTGGACGATTGGTGTCGTCTTGCTGGTGATCGGAATCATCCTGTACGCGCTGGGCGCGGCCGGGCACGCCATCGGTGGTCGGCGGCATTACTACTGATCCGTTGTCGGCTCGTCGTGCGTATCCGTGCCAGTCGGCGCGGTCGGTACGGTGCGCTGAACGGCACGCGCAATCAGTTCCCGAAGGCAGACCTGGTGCAGCGTTCGCTGTTGCCAGTCGCTGCCGTTGCCTGTGACTGACTTGTGCTGCAGCGCCGACTCCACGCTCGCGTACTCGCCCCCCTCGTCGAGGGAGTCACGGACATGGATCAGGAGCCGGTGCAACAGTTCCGTGGCTGAAATTCTTTGTGAGGTAATCGGATCGATCGACGCTCCCAGGACGCCTTCCTTCGCGGACACCCAGGTTGCGAGGCGGAGGCTCTCGAGGGAAATGTTCGGAGCCTCGATGCCCCGGTCTATCGCGCGTAACGCAGTTGCCACCAGAGCCCGTCCAAGGGTTGCAAGTAGCGCTGCATCCTCTGCTGTCGGCTGAACGTCGCAGACTCGGATCTCGACGGTCGGTAGGTGGCAGGAAGGTCGGATATCCCAGTAGGCCATCCGCTTGTCGAGCATCACGCCGCAATCCACCATCTTCGCAACCGCGGTGTCGAAGTCCCCGGTGGTCTCGAAGTACGGCGGCGGCCCGGCGACTGGCCACCTGGACCATTGGATCGCCCGCCAACTCGCGAAGTCGGTGTCGACTCCTTGGTGGACACGGGAATTGGCGCTCAATGCCAACAAGGCGGGCAACCAGATGCGCACGTGATTGCAGACCTGCACGGCCTGTAATTGATCAGCGACGCCCACATGGATGTGGCAACCGCAGATGCTCTGTTCGGCAGCGAGGGCGCCGAAGCGTTCGCCCATCCGGCGGTAACGAGGCGAGTCGCTGATCTCGAAACGCGAAGGCCCCGAAAGCGGTGCGCCGACGGCCAACAGCCTGCAGCCGTTCAACTCGGCAGCTTTTGCCGCGAGCCGACGCATGTCGGTCAAGTGGGTTCGGAGTTCGTCGATGCCATGGCACACGGGAGAGTTGGTCTCGACTTGGCAGCGGGACAACTCGAGCTGAAGATCCAAACCCAGTGTCGACGCGGTTTCCGCAACCGCAGCATTGTCGGTGGACGGCAACCAGGAGGTCGGGTCGACGAGGATGAATTCTTCTTCGACGCCGACGGTCGGGGTCGTCGATTCGTGGCGGCCAGCGGTGGATTCGGTCGAGCAGGTGGCGCCCATGCTCGCGTCTACCCGGTCGGTCGAAGGCGGAAACCGACCCGAGGAAGCCCCGTTCTCGTCGGGAGAACGGGGCCTGTGGTCGGCCTTGCCAACATCTCGGAAGCGTCAACGAGTCCTTGCACACCGTATGAATCTGGGGACTGGCGTGCCTGGGAAAACGTACTGTGTCGGACTCGGTAAAACGAGACCCCAAGGCATGTCTCACCCCCTATTTCACCCTCGTGTGGACTTGTCCGCACACCCTTCGCCGAGTCGCGGATCATGACCTGGCGGCCTGCGGTGGTGCAGTCTCGGTTTTATCCGTGGGGCCGCCGTTATCGAGCAGATTCCGAGAATACGAACCCATCTAAACTAACGTCCAGCATTCGGATGTGGCGTTCTGGCGGAGTGTGTGGGTTCGGTGAGTCAACAGATATTTGATCAGTTAATCGCGTGCACAGCATCCGGAGAAGTTGTGGAACTTTCGAACTGGTATTGCGTTTCACCAGCGCAAATCTTCAGTGGTCATGGGTAAAAGTCAGAAGATGGGAGAAAGTGCCTGGGATTGTGTTGCTACCGGTTCGTTATCGCAGACGAGTGTCCACTATGTGCGTGGATGACGACTCTTGAAGGCGGGCAAAACTGCGTGTCAGCTGTGTCGGAGCTTCCTCTGTCTTTGTGTTCTTGGATTGAGAGTTTCACCAGGAATATCTTTCGTGATCGACGCGCCGGGAAATTTTTCTCAAGATTTACCCACTTGCGAATTGGGGAATTCAGCGGGTTGTGGAAGACCGAAATATTGCGGGTGGGAGCTGTTATTTCCGGTGATTTGCCCATATCTTGCTGAGTGACGTATTTGCAACCGAAGTGTCGCGCGGTCGAGAAATAATGCTTTTCATGCTTTACATTGGAAATTGCAAGATGCACGTTTCATCCTCAGTGTTAAACGAAAGGACGAACGCAATGGGTAGCTTGGAAGATTTCGACATCGCGGCACTTCTTCAGAAGGTCATCGCATTCTTCGACGGATTCTCGTCGGACGAGACCGAGCCCCCCACGGGCTAAGACTTAGCGAAGCCGCTGTGCATCCGGATGACACTGGATGCGCAGCGGCTTCTTTGTATCAGGACCCCATCTGTCAAACCTGCCGGATCTGTCAACCCAGCCGGGAACTGAGCTCGGTATCTCGGCCGGGGCGGACTCAGCTTGCACATCTGTGCGAGCTGGGAACGATCTTTGTCACATAAAATGTTAGGTATTACATATTGGACATCGATGGGTATTAGGGTGCAGGTATGGGGACGAAGCAGCCTGCCGGTTCAAGCGCAGATCGTAGTACCGACGACGAAAAGCAGAGTGCCGTATTCCAGCCACTGGCACGGACCAGCTTGCGCAGCGATGCCACGAGACTGCTTCGGGCCCGGATCTCGAGCGGTGAACTGGAGTCCGGCCGGCTCTACGCGATTGGCGACATCGCAGCGCAACTCGAGGTCTCGCCCACCCCGGTACGCGAGGCTCTCCTCGATCTGAAGAGCCAAGGCCTCATCGAGATGGTGAGGAACCGCGGCTTTCGCATCGTCGAACTGACGGATGACGAACTCGCGGAGATCGTCGAAGTCCGGCTGATGCTCGAGCCACCTGCAATGGCGAAGGTTGCCGTGCTCGAACCCCCGCTGGATCTCACCGATCTCTGGAAGCTGAGCAAGCGCGTCGAGAACGCCGCGGCCGAGGGGGATCTGGTCTCATTCCTGACCTTGGACAAGGACTTCCACCTGGAACTGTTGGCTGCACTGGGTAACGCACGGTTGGTCAAGGTGGTGGAGCAGTTGCGCGATCAGACTCGCCTGTCCGGGCTCAAAGGCATTGCAGGCAGCAAGGACCTGGTCGGCTCGGCTCGGGAGCACGATCAACTCCTCAAGGCGTTGGAATCACGAGATCCGATTGCGGCCGAAGCTGTCATGACTGCACACCTCCACCACGTCAGCGGGTTGTGGGCCGGACGCTCCGAAAAGTCCGACTGAAGCGGTCTGGTCTGAACACGCCGGCATAGGCCGGGAGGCCTCGGCCGAATACACTGCGAGCGACCAACTCTCCGGTGACGGGGCCGAGGGTTATGCCCAGCATCGCATGGCCGGTGGCGACAGTGACATTCGGATGGTGAGTCAAGCGACCGATGATGGGCATCCCGTCGGGTGTCATCGGACGAAGCCCCGTCCACGGGACTGCATTCTGCGGACGTTCCCAGTGATCGAAATAGTCGGCCGCCGACGTCAGTATGCCTCCGGCCCTTCGCTTGTCGATGTGTTCACTTCGGCCTCCGAATCCCATGGTGCCGGCCAGTCGAGTCGCACCGGACAACGGCGTGACGGCAACTTTGGCTTCCGACAGATACGACGCCCGAGTACCGACGGGGAAAATCGGTGGAACGTCGAAACCGTAGCCTTTGCCGGATTGGACGGGGAGTGTGTACCCGAGTGCTCGCACCACATCGGCGCTCCAGGTGCCCGCAGCGACCACAAAATGATCGGACGTCATCGGCCGTTCTACTCCAGAAGCTGTCACGTTACCGGCGGAGTCTGCTGACAGTGTGAGTTCGGTGCCTTCCACGATCTCGACCCCGAGGCTCTCGCATTGTGTGATCAAGCTTTCGACGAAGGCTGCGGGGTCGAGGAATCTCTCGTGGGGACAGACGATCCCACCGATAACCGAGCTCGAGAGTCCCGGTATCAGCTGAGCCGTTCGGGCACTGGTGTGTACGTCGAATTCGTCACCGCCGAGTGCTCGCACCAGCGTCATTTCTTCGGCGTGGGAGTCGAGCGACTTCTGTGTGCGAAACAGCTGCACCAATCCGGATCGGTGGTTTTCGAACTGAAGCCCAGTGCGCTCGAGTTCGTCGAAAAGCTCGAAAGTCCGATGATTGAGTGCCATCAGATTTCGCAGGCCGGATTCGAATCTCGTTGTGGTGCAGTTGCGAAGCATCGCAATCATGAAGGAGGCAAGGCGAGGGTCGAGGCTGGGGCTGATGTACAGCGGGCTGTCAGGACGCAGCATCCACTTCAACGATTGGGTCAGTACTCCGGGGGCAGGGACGGGGGCCGACATGCTCGGGACGACCCATCCGGCATTATGGCTCGACGCGCCGGTTCCCGCATCCCTCGCGTCGACTACACACACGTCGGCTCCCTCGGCAGCCAAAGCCAGCGCCGAACACAACCCGATCGAACCGGCACCGATAACGGTCACTCTCATGGAAATTTGCCCTCTACTGACGGTTGGCGATCGTCATCTGTCCGCGGAGGCCGGCAGATGCCAATTGATAGTTGACGGTGATCAGTCCGATGATGTCGTCGACGGTGTTCAAGCGATGCTCGATGGTTCGATCTGACGTTCGCCGAGAACCGGGGACACCCTCCGCCATCTCCGCAGCAGTTGTTGTCGGGTGAACGATTTCGAGTACCCACTCGTCGTGCAATTCCGTAGGATTCAACGAGTCACACTGTTGCACAGCTCGTCTGGATGCATCGCGGATGGCTGCGCGCGCCAGACTCGGCGGCAGTGAGTTGGTAGCCGACCACCCGTGCGCTTGTTTCACCACGACGGTTTCGGTTGAAGGAGACGTAGCGCTGACCAACCCGCAGATCACGTCGTCTCCTGTGACCAAGCCGACCGGCACGCCGTGGGTAGCCGCGTAGAGCGAGTTCACATCGCTTTCCGACACGGTCTTGCCGTCGAGACGCACATCCGTGAACAGAGCCGAGAACGTATGTGCCAGCACACCAGGTCCGCCCGCGGGAGCGTGGTAGCCGACGAAAAGGGCCACGTCGTGTTCTGCAGTGAGACCCTCTGCCATGCACTGCAGCTTCGGCGATCCGAACAGAACCCGCGCCCGCGGATCCAGTTCGGCGTGCAGAAGGTTGTCCATCGTTCCGTGACTGTCGTTGACGAGCACCGATTGCGCGCCGGCATCGAACGCACCGGCAATTGCCGCATTGGCCTCGGCCGTCATCAGTGCTTGCGCACGTTGGTATCCGTGACCTCCACGAACTATCTGGTCGAGCGTCGCAATTCCTGCGATGCCTTCCATGTCCACCGAAATGTAAACGTGCATAGTGCGACTCTCTGTTTGTCGATTGTCTTCGTGACTAGGTCCGCATTGGTCAACCGTTCGGGACGGACAAGGCTTCTCGCACCGTATTCGCCAAGACGACCGAGGCCGGAACCTCGGGAGGCGTCGTGGCAACCAGTCGATTCTTGGTGAGCGCGAAACTCAAACCGTAGTCCGGATCGGCGAACCCGTACGAACCGCCGAACCCGCTGTGGCCAAATGAATTCGATCGTCCGCCCATTGCAATCCCGTTGTCACCCAACAGATAACCCAAGCCCTTGCGGATCGGTGCCTTGTGGGTTTGATCGTACGCATCGGTTTCCAGCGTCGTTGCCAGAGTGGTCCGCGCTAGCGGGAGTAGACGCACTCCGTCCACACCATCTCCGATCAACGACGCATAGTGTTTGGCCAAGGATCGAGCGGAGGTGATGGCACCTCCGGCAGGGACAGCTGATGCCTGAATCGACGGAGTGTTGAAGAGCTCCGCCATGATCCGAGTATCAGGGCTCGACGCGGGACCGGTCAGAACTGATTCGTCGTTCGCGAGAACCGCGATGCGGTCCCTCACCGAAGGAGGGACGCCGAAGAACAGATCCGTGATACCCAAAGGCTCGCAGATCAGTTCGGCGACGATCTGGCCGAAGGGCTTCCCGTACACGCGACTTGCTACCTCGCCGAGAACGAATCCGGAAGACAGTCCGCGGTACGCGGTCTCGCTACCCGGAGTCCACATCGCCTCGGACTCGGCCAGGCGAGCGCAGGTGCCGTCCCAGTTGTCGAGGTGAAAGTCGTGTGTTATGTCCTGGACTCCGGACGTGTGGACGAGGACCTGTCGAATAGTCGCCTCTCCCTTGCCGTTCTGTCCGAACTCCGGCCAATAGTCGCTGACCCGTGCGTCGTAGTCGAGTTCGCCGCGTTCGGCAAGCAGATGCACCGTCGTATACATGAGACCTTTGCTGCACGAGAAGATCGGGAACAAGGTGTCACTTCGGACGGGCGCACTTCGAGTGGGTTCGGTGTGCCCGGACCAGGTATCTACGATCAACTGACCGTGCTGGTACACCGCAACCTGGATGCCGAGTTGGGTGTCTGCGGCGACCATTGCGTCGAGTTCGGCCTGAACCACCCGCTGTACGTCGACAGTCATCTTTTGCGTCCCTCGTGCTGGGCGATCTCGGTACGAAAGTACTCCGAGACAACGGTGGTCAGTGATTCGAGGTACCGTTCGCCGCGTGACGCCAGTGCGGCGACGGGGTCGCCCAAAATACCGTTCACCGACAATGCTTTTGTCCCGCCGTCGAACAACGCGGTGGCAGTGTCCTTGTCGAAGCGTCCGAGGAATCCGGGCTCGGCGGCGTTCATGTCGACGAGGTCGGGTCGCAGTGCGAGGACTATCGATGTTTCGAAATCGCCGGCATGAGAACCGCAGGCCTCGGGAGAGATCGAATCCTCCTCAGCCACTGCTTCGAAAGCTGCGAGCAACTGGAGAAGATCGGTGTGCGCATGAATCCGTGTCTCGCCGATCCGAGGTCCGACTCTCTCGATCAGATGCGCGAGGGGTTCGAAGTTGCCGCCGTGGCTCGAGATGACGAGGATATTGTCGAACCCATGAGCGGCGAGACTGCGAACGTAGTCTTCGACTACGTCGAGAAACGTCGCCTCGCGCAGAGAGACCGTTCCGGGAAACGACATGTGGTGCGGGGAAACTCCGAACGCGATGGTGGGCGCCACCATTGTCGCCCCGATCCGTGTGGCGACGGCAAGCGAAGTGGCAGTGCCGATCAGGGTGTCCGTGGACAGAGGCAGGTGCGGGCCGTGTTGTTCGGTCGCTCCCACCGCGAAGATGACGTTGCGGATCCCGTCGTTCATCGCCTCCTGCATCTGGGTCCACGTCATCTCCGCCATCGAGGGGGGTGCGCCGAGCGTAGGGCTCATCAGGCTGTTACCGCCGTCGCAGCGGCGTCGCGGCTTGCGTTCCGAAGACTGTCGATCGCAAGTGCGGCGATCTTCCCGATTGCCGCGTCCACCTTGCTGTTACGCATGTAGTTGTTCTTGTCCCTCAGGAAGATCGCTACAACGTAGAGATCCTCGTCGCCGAAGTCGACGACGCCCACCTCGTTGCGAACCCCGGCAAGGAACGTGCCGGTTTTGCCGGAGATCGTCGGTCCGTCGACGTACGCGGAGGAGAGGCGGTGAGGCGCGAACTGCAGGCCCATCACTCGGCGTACTTCTGCGCAGGCTTCGGCGTCTGCAGCCTTGTCCGTCCAGATGAGGCTGAGCAGTTCGGTCATCTCACGAGGGGTACTGGTGTTACCGCCGCGCGCGTTCAACGACTCGCCTGCTGCGATGGCCGCGACGAACTCGTCCTCGGGAAGCCCGAACGGGTTGCCGGTGGAGGTGTTCTGCAAAGTTGCGTATTCATCGGTCGAGAGTTCCTGGAGAGCAAGCGAAATGATGCCTTCGCAATCGGTGGTGATGGAGGTCGAGTTCAATCCGAGCGCGCGGAGTCGGCTCATGATGTTCTCGGTACCTACCATCTCTTGCAGAATGTCAGTGGCGGTGTTGTCGCTGACCTGCATCATGAGCAGGGCCAAGTCCCGGATGGATACTTCCACGTCGTCCGTCATCGCTGAAATCCCGGAGGGCCCGATGGTGCGCCTGTCTGCAGGGACCTTGATTCGGTCGGCCAGTTGTATGCGTCCTTCGGATGCCTGGGCGGCGACCTCGAGCATGACGGGGACTTTGTAGGTCGAGGCGGTCACCGAACGTGCATCGGCGCCGGAACCGATTTCGAGGTTTCCGTCGAGGCTGCGGACGTGAAACGCAACGGTGGCGTTTGCGTCGTCACACACGTCGGCGATGGAGGCGAGGATCCTGAGGGGATTGGTGCTCATGGTATTCCGTTCCGGGGGTTGGTGTGAAGGAGAATGTTTCGGTCAAGGCAGTGACGTGTTCATGAACTCGCGGAATTAGGCGGGGCGTAAAGATGACAACGCGCCTCACCTGACGGCGTGGAATAGGTCGGGGGCGAAACCGTGTCGCAGATCGCGCCGATGCGTAGGTGACATCTCTCGTGAAAGACACAGCCGCCCGGCGGGTTGTCAGGCTTCGGGGGCTCGCCGGTGAGGATGATTCGCTCTCGCGCAGCTTCGGAGAACAGTGTCGGCGATGCCGAGGCCAATGCGCGTGTGTACGGGTGTGCGGGGTCGGTCAGAATGCTCTCGGTCGAACCGTACTCCTGCACCTGACCCAGATACAGGACGGCAACCTCGTCGCAGAAGAATCGAACGACTCCAAGATCATGACTGATGAAAAGGAAGGATGTTCCGGAGTCCTCTTGAATGTCCTTGAGGAGGTTGAGAATCTGCGCCTGCACCGAAACGTCCAGGGCGGAGACAGGTTCGTCGGCGACGATGAGTTTCGGTTTCGCTGCGACGGCGCGTGCGATCGCCACTCGCTGGCACTGCCCACCCGAAAGTTGGTGTGCGTACATGTCTCCGTACGAAGCGCTCAGTCCGGCACGGTCGAGCAAATCGTCGACGTCCTGGCGACGCGCCGAATGCCCGCCTATGCGTAGTGGTTCGGCGACGGCACGCCAGATCGGCAGCTTCGGATCTATCGATGCGCGCGGGTTCTGGAAGATCATCTGCACCGATCCCGGGGTTCGCTTGCGAGAGGACTTGCCGGTGACACGCTGCCCCAGTATTTCCAGGTTGCCACCGGACGGCTCGAGCAGGCCGGTCACAACTCGACCGAGAGTGGACTTGCCGCTTCCGCTTTCACCGACCAGTCCGAGAGACCGCCCTGCCGGGATCGACAGGTCGACGCCCCGAAGCGCCTGCACGGCGCGGCCGCCCAGACGTGTCCGGAAGGAATGGGTGATCCCTTCCAAGCGGGCCACTTCGTGTGTGGAAACTAACTGGTGTTTGGTCATCGAGCCACCTCACTTGCCAAGACGCGCTGATGTGAGCCGGTCATCGGGTGCAGACAGGCCGCGAGATTGTGTCCACTTCTTTCGAGTTCGGGCGAGCCTGAAAGGCATTCGTTGCCCGCACGGTCGCAGCGTGGGGCGAAGTGGCAACCGTGGTTTCGGTCAGACAACGGCGGCACGATCCCTCGTACCGTCTTCAAACGCCGAGCACCCGAGTTCATGCTTTCCAAACAGTCGACCAGTGCGTGCGTGTACGGATGCTCCGGTTCACGCAGTACGTTGTCGACGGATCCGGATTCGACGATCTTGCCCGCGTACATCACGTACGCC
>NZ_CAURKP010000096.1:0-20614 GCF_963525155.1 uncultured Rhodococcus sp. | reverse complement strand
GGCCCCCCCCCGACGTGGGGGCGGCCCCACTTTTGGTTTGCCCTAGTTGTCCGACCCCAGTTGTGAGCGAACGGCACTTTCGTCGCCTCAGATGCGCCGAAAGGCGCGTTCGCTCAGGGGAGGGGGACCGAATTCAGAGCGCCCGTCGCTGAAGATGCAGCGCCTCGAGGAACTGCGCCGGCAGATCCTGCTCGAGGATTTCGTCGTCAGGATGCGGTAGCGCTTTGATTTTCGCGAACTCGTCGTTGAGCCGTTCCATCTTGACGTCCAGGCGGTGTGCCGCGGCCGCTGCCTCGGTGAGTTCGTCGAGGAGTTCGACGGGAACCTCGCGGTTGTACTTGTAGTAGATCTTGTGTTCGAGGCTCGCCCAGAAATCCATCGCGATCGTGCGGATCTGAAGTTCGATCGGTACGTGCCTGACGCGGTCACTCATGAAAACCGGGACCTCGACGATCAAGTGCAAGCTCTTGTAGCCGTTGGGTTTCGGATCGGCGATGTAGTCCTCGCGCTCGATCACCCGAAGGTCCGTCTGGCTGGTGAGCATCTCGGCGATTCGGTACGTGTCGGAAATGAAGCTGCAGGTGATACGTACTCCAGCGATGTCGAAGATGTTCTTCGAGATGTCGTCGATCGTCAGCGGGACGTTCAGGCGTTGAGCCTTTCGCAGAATGCTGTCCGGTGACTGGACTCGTGACGTGACGTGTTCGATGGGGCTGTACTGATTGATGTGGGTGAACTCGTCCTTGAGGATGTTCACCTTGGTCATCAGTTCGGAGATTCCGAATTGGTACAACATCATGAAGCGGGAGAACTCGGTCCGCAGTTCGGCGAAATCGGCCCGGCTGACCCCACTGCTGTCTTCCACGTTCGGCACCCTCATCTGTTAGCTGGTGTAACCAGTCTGCCACCGATTGTGCCGTGTCCGGTTTCAGTGGGTGCGCAGTGCGGCGAGCGTCATATCCCGCAGGACTCGACGCGCGCGTGCCGGCGAAGCGGGGTTGGCGCTGTGAGGGGTCGAGTTGATCAGACCGAAGGTGGCATGCGCTTTGATGCGTGCGTCCGCCTGATCGAGTTGGGGATCGAGTTGCTCGAGCACCCCGACCCACACCTCGACGTACTTGCGCTGCGTCTGGCGTACCTGTCGACGCGCGTCGGCCGGCAGGCTTTCGAGGTCGCGGTCCTGGATGCGGATCAGGTCCGGCTCGCCGAGCGCGAAGTCGAGGTGGAACTCCACCAGTGCGTCGAGTGCGGCGCTCGGTGAGTCCGCTGCCTCCGCTGCCGCAGAGCCGCCTTCGTGCAGGCGCGTGCTGATGCCGACGAGAAGTTCCACGAGGACGGCATCCTTGTTGGGGAAATGCCGGTACACGGCCGGGCCGCTGATACCGACGGCCGCGCCGAGGTCTTCGAGTCGCACACTCACGAATCCGCGTTCGGCGATCAACCGTGCGGCGGCATCCAAGAGCTGACGACGACGGTCGGCCTTCATCTGATCGCGTCGCGTCGGAGCTGCTACCTGCTCAGAGGTCATTCTCTCGATCTTTCTTCGCTTGTGTTCTGGACAACTCAGTTAATCATAGTTAATCTAGTTTCAGTTATCGAGCATTAACTCATGGCGAAGGCGGCGGGATGACTCCCAGTGGAATCACGCAAGGATCGGGCTACCGGTCCGATCACACCGTTCTGGTGGACGAACTGAAGAAGAAACTGGCGCAAGCAGCGCTGGGTGGCAACGAGCGCTCTCGCGAGCGCCACGTGAGCAGAGGGAAACTGCTGCCGCGAGATCGCGTCGACTCGCTGCTCGACCAGGGCAGCCCGTTCCTCGAGTTGTCGCCGCTGGCGGCCAACGGCCTGTACGACGACGAGTGCCCCGGCGCCGGCGTCATCACCGGTATCGGCCGTGTGTCGGGCCGGGAGTGCGTCATCGTTGCCAATGACGCAACGGTCAAGGGCGGCACGTACTACCCGATGACGGTGAAGAAGCACCTGCGCGCGCAGGAAGTTGCGCTGCAGAACAACCTTCCATGCATCTACCTCGTCGACTCCGGCGGCGCCTTCCTGCCGCGCCAGGACGAGGTCTTCCCGGACCGTGAACACTTCGGCCGGATCTTCTACAACCAGGCGACCATGAGTGCCAAGGGGATTCCCCAGATCGCCGCAGTTCTCGGTTCGTGCACCGCGGGCGGCGCCTACGTGCCCGCGATGAGTGACGAAGCAGTGATCGTCCGCAACCAGGGCACGATCTTCCTCGGTGGTCCGCCGCTGGTGAAGGCGGCCACCGGTGAGATCGTCACCGCCGAAGAACTCGGCGGCGGCGACCTGCACTCCAAGGTTTCCGGCGTCACCGATCACCTGGCCGAGGATGACCGCGACGCACTTCGTATCGTGCGCAACATCATTGCCACGCTCGGCCCCCGCTCCGAGCGCCCGTGGGACGTCATCTCCACGGTTCCGCCTGTCGCAGATCAAAGCGAACTCTACGACGTCGTCCCGACCGATCCTCGGACTCCGTACGACGTGCACGAGGTGATCACCAAGCTCGTCGACGGTGGCGCGTTCCAGGAGTTCAAGGCTGAGTACGGCAAGACGCTCGTCACCGGTTTCGCCCACATCGAGGGCCACCCGGTCGGCATCATCGCCAACAACGGCGTGCTCTTCGGTGAATCCGCCATGAAGGGAGCACATTTCATCGAACTGTGCGACAAGCGCAGTGTGCCGCTGCTGTTCCTGCAGAACATCGCAGGCTTCATGGTGGGACGCGACTACGAGGCCGGCGGCATCGCCAAGCACGGCGCCAAGATGGTCACGGCAGTTGCGTGTGCACGGGTCCCCAAGCTGACAGTTGTCATCGGCGGCTCGTACGGCGCCGGCAACTATTCCATGTGTGGACGCGCGTATTCGCCTCGCTTCCTGTGGATGTGGCCGAACGCGCGCATCTCGGTCATGGGCGGCGAGCAGGCAGCTTCGGTGCTCTCGACGGTTCGTAGCGAGCAGCTCGACAGCGCGGGCAATCCGTGGTCGGCCGAGGACGAAGAGTCGTTCAAGGCGCCGATCCGTGAGCAGTACGAGGCTCAAGGCAATCCGTACTACTCCACTGCGCGGCTGTGGGATGACGGTGTCATCGATCCCGCAGATACCAGAACTGTTCTCGGCCTGGCCCTTTCGGTGTGCGCAAACGCACCGATCGAGCCGGTCTCCTACGGCGTCTTCCGGATGTGAGCGAAATGACTGAGTTGCGCACTATCGATACTGTTCTCGTGGCCAACCGCGGTGAGATCGCGGTTCGCGTGATCCGCACGTTGCGTGAATTGGGAATTCGCAGCGTCGCCGTCTACAGCGACGCCGATGCGAATGCTCGCCACGTCCGCGAGGCCGACACTGCCGTCAACATCGGACCGGCCGCGGCGCGTGAAAGCTACCTCGTCATCGACAAGGTGATCGACGCTGCCAAGTCCACCGGTGCTCAGGGTATTCACCCCGGTTACGGCTTCCTGTCGGAGAACTCGGCGTTCTCGGCTGCTTGCGCGGCCGCCGGAATCGCCTTCCTCGGCCCCTCCGAGCGGGCTATCGAGGTGATGGGCGACAAGATCACCGCGAAGAACGCGGTTGCCGCGTTCGACGTGCCGGTGGTCCCGGGTATCGCTCGCCCGAATCTGACCGACGAAGAACTGATCGCAGCGGCCGAGGACATCGGCTACCCGGTGTTGGTCAAGCCTTCGGCAGGCGGCGGTGGCAAGGGAATGCGTCTGGTCGAGGATCCGGCCAATCTGGCCGAGGCTCTTCGCAGTGCCCGCCGTGAGGCCGCGTCGTCGTTCGGCGACGACACCCTGTTCCTCGAGCGATTCGTCCTGCGGCCCCGGCACATTGAGGTCCAGATTCTCGCCGACCAGCACGGCAACGTCGTTCACCTCGGTGAGCGCGAATGCAGCCTGCAGCGGCGTCACCAGAAGGTCATCGAAGAGGCTCCCTCGCCGCTGCTCGATCAGGTGACCCGTGACCGGATCGGCGCGGCAGCGTGCAACACCGCTCGAAGCGTCGATTACACCGGCGCCGGCACCGTGGAGTTCATCGTCTCCGCCGACAAGCCGGACGAGTTCTTCTTCATGGAGATGAACACCCGCCTCCAGGTCGAGCATCCCGTCACCGAAATGGTGACCGGACTGGATCTGGTCGAATGGCAGGTCCGTGTGGCAGCAGGGGAGAAGTTGGCCTTCTCCCAGAGTGACATCACGCTGACCGGGCACGCCATCGAAGCTCGTGTGTACGCGGAGGATCCGGGCCGTGGATTCCTGCCGACCGGCGGCAGCGTCGTCGATCTGGTCGAGCCGTCAGGTTCCGGCGTGCGCGTCGATTCCGGACTGCTCGCGGGCACCGTCGTCGGCAGTGACTACGACCCGATGCTCAGCAAGGTCATCGCCCACGCTCCCGACCGCGCGGGCGCACTGCGCAAGCTCGATCGCGCACTCGGTGACACCGCAGTGCTCGGAGTCGTGACCAACATCGAATTCGCACGGTTCCTCCTCGCTGATCCGGATGTGATCGCGGGCAACCTCGACACCGGTCTGCTCGATCGTCGCGTCGAAGACTTTGTCGCAGCCGACGCCTCCGACGAGGTGCTCATTGCTGCCGCGGCGTATCGCTGGCTCTCGCGGTGGACAACTTCGGAATCCGTTGATCCCTGGGACGTCCCGAGTGGGTGGCGCGTCGGAACTCCCGCTCCGACCAGCATCAGGCTCTCCGCCGGCACCCGAACGACGCACGTTGCGATCGTCGGCGTTCCCGCGGATGCAAAGGTCGAGGTCGAAGGTTCACAGCCGCGCGCATTCAGCGCGACCCTGACGGGATCCGAACTGGCGGTGGTGATCGACGGACGTCGACGCACGTTTGTCGTCGCCCAGACCGATGGCGGTCTGTGGCTGGCAGGCGGCGGAACCTGGCACGTGCGCGAGGTAGCCGAAGTCAGCGTTCGCGGTGAGGACAAGCACGCCGGCGACGCCGAAATCGCCAGCCCCATGCCCGGTGCCGTCATCGCAGTCAACGTCGAGAACGGCGCAGCAGTGAGCGCGGGACAACCGCTCGTCGTGGTCGAGGCCATGAAGATGGAACATTCCTTGACCTCCCCGATCGACGGAATCGTGGAAGTTCTCGTCCGTCAGGGCGATCAGGTGATGGTGGATCAGGTTCTGGCCCGCGTGGTACCTGCCCAAGACGAAGAGACTGCCGAAGAAAATACCGAGAACACGACGCAGAAGGAAGACGCCTGATGTCCGATTACCTTGCCACCGGAGCGCTTCCGGACGAATACCAGCAGCTCGCCAAGACGGTTGCGGACTTCGCGAAGACCGTCGTGGCACCGGTCGCTGCCGAGCACGACGCCAACCACACCTTCCCGTACGAGGTAGTTGCCGGGATGGCGGACATGGGACTGTTCGGCCTGCCGTTTCCCGAGGAGTACGGCGGAATGGGTGGCGACTACTTCGCACTCTGCCTGGCGCTCGAAGAGCTGGGCAAGGTCGACCAGAGCGTCGCGATCACTCTCGAAGCTGGTGTGTCCCTTGGTGCCATGCCGATCTACCGTTTCGGTAACGAGGCACAGAAGCAGGAGTGGCTTCCGCAGCTCACCAGCGGCAAGTCGTTGGCTGCCTTCGGCCTGACCGAACCCGGCGCGGGTAGCGACGCCGGCGGAACCAAGACCACCGCGAAGTTCGACAGCGGTGAGTGGATCATCAACGGCAACAAGCAGTTCATCACCAACTCGGGCACCGACATCACCAAGCTCGTGACGGTCACCGCGGTCACGGGTGTCAAGGACGGCGGCAAGAAGGAGATCTCGACGATCCTCGTGCCGACCACGACGCCGGGCTTCACGGCCGAACCGGCATACAACAAGGTCGGTTGGAACGCATCCGACACCCATCCCCTCACATTCGCCGATGTTCGTGTCCCCGAGGAGAATCTGCTCGGTGAGCGCGGCCGCGGCTACGCGAACTTCCTGCGCATCCTCGACGAAGGCCGCATCGCTATTTCCGCGTTGAGCGTCGGTGCCGCCCAGGGCTGCGTCGACGAGTCGATCAAGTATGCAAAGGAGCGCGAGGCGTTCGGTCGGCCCATCGGACACAACCAGGCCATCGCTTTCAAGATCGCGCGTATGGAGGCCCGCGCCCACGTCGCACGTACCGCGTACTACGACGCGGCCGCACTCATGTTGTCGGGCAAGCCGTTCAAGAAGCAGGCATCCATCGCCAAGCTGATTTCCTCCGAAGCTGCCATGGACAACGCTCGCGACGCCACCCAGATCCACGGCGGATACGGCTTCATGAACGAGTACGCCGTCGCGCGTCACTACCGTGACAGCAAGATCCTCGAAATCGGTGAGGGAACCACCGAGGTGCAGTTGATGCTCATCGCCCGTGAGGCAGGGTTGTGACGAACCCCAAGAAGATCACTCAGCGCGGGCTCTGGTTCGAGGAGTTCGAGGTCGGCGCGATCTACGAGCATCGCCCAGGCCGGACGGTGACCGAGGCTGACAACGTCCTGTTCACGACTTTGACCATGAACACGCAGGCGTTGCATCTCGATGCCGCGTACAGCGAGGACACTCAATTCGGTGTGCGGCTGGTCAATTCGATGTTCACCCTGTCGACCATCGTCGGCCTGTCCGTCGCGCAGTTGACGCAGGGCACCATCGTGGCGAACCTCGGTTTCTCCGAGATCAGCTTCCCGAAGCCGCTCTTTCACGGCGACACCTTGTATGCCGAGACGCTCATCGCGGACAAGCGCGAGTCGAAGAGCCGTCCAGGTGAAGGCATCGTGACGCTCGTGCACACCGGGCGTAACCAGCACGGTGACGTCGTCGCACTGGCCACGCGCAAGACACTGGTGCAACTGCGTCCGGCAGAGGTGTCCTCATGACGTGGACACCGCCGGGGCCGGCGTGGTTGTTCTGCCCGGCGGATCGTCCCGAGCGCTATGCGAAGGCCGCGGCTGTTGCCGACGTCGTGATCCTCGATCTCGAAGACGGTGTGGCGCCGGCCGACAAGGAAGCCGCACGTGCAGCCCTGATCGACACGCCTCTCGATCCGGAGCGGACGGTCGTGCGCGTCAATCCGGTCGGTACATCTGATCACGAACTCGATCTGATCGCGCTGGACGGCACACACTATTCGCGTCTCATGCTGTCCAAGTGCGAATCGGCCGAGGACGTCCTCTCGCTCGCACCGGCGGACGTGGTTGCACTCGTCGAGTCCCCGCGAGGAGCCCTCGCCGTGGCCGACATCGCGCTTGCTGCGAACGCCATCGGTGTCATGTGGGGAGCCGAGGATCTTGTGGCCGGTCTCGGCGGTAATTCGAGCAGGCACCCGAACGGTTCGTACCGCGACGTTGCCAAGCACGTCCGATCGACGTCTCTCCTGGCTGCGAAGAGCTACGGCCGGTTGGCTGTCGATTCCGTTTATCTCGACATCAAGGACCTCGTCGGCCTGGGCGTCGAGTCCGCTGATGCCGTCGCAGTCGGCTTCGACGTGAAGGTTGCGATCCATCCGAGTCAGGTCGAGGTCATCCGTGGGGCCTTCGCACCTTCGGAAAAAGAGATCGACTGGGCCACACGAGTGCTTGCCGCGGTGTCTACTGAACGTGGTGTGTTCGCGTTCGAGGGCAAGATGGTCGACGCTCCCGTTCTCCGTCACGCCGAGAAGCTTCTTCACCGAGCCGGAATCTTTCAGCAGAAGGAGAACTAACGGATGAGCAAAGTCGTGAATACGGCAGCTGAGGCAGTTGCCGACATCGCGAGCGGATCCAGGCTCGCAGTGGGCGGCTTCGGGCTGTGCGGTATTCCCGACGCACTGATCGCGGCGATCGCCGACGGCGACGCCACCGATCTCGAGGTGTTCTCCAACAACTGCGGTGTCGACGACTACGGTCTCGGGATTCTGCTCGGCGCGCACCGGATTGCCAGGGTGACGGCGTCGTACGTGGGGGAGAACAAGGAGTTCGCCCGTCAGTATCTCGCCGGTGAGCTCGAAGTGGAGTTGACGCCGCAGGGGACGCTGGCCGAGCGGCTGCGAGCTGGCGGTATCGGCATTCCGGCGTTCTACACTCCGGCGGGCGTCGGCACCCCGATCGCCGAGGGCGGCTTGCCGTGGCGATACAACGCGGACGGTTCGATCGCCGTGGCGTCGCCACCGAAGGCGACGGCAGTGTTCGGTGGCCGCACGTATGTATTGGAAGAGGCGATCACCGCTGACTTCGCGCTCGTGCACGCGGACTACGGCGACACCGAAGGAAACCTCGTCTTCAACAAGACGGCGATGAACTTCAACCCGCTTGCTGCCATGGCCGGCCGGATCACCATCGCGCAGGTGGAGAACCTCGTCGAGCCGGGCGACATCGACCCCGCGCACGTGCACCTACCTGGTGTGTTCGTCGCGCGGGTCGTGCACACAGGCCCACAGGAGAAGCGGATCGAGAAGCGGACCGTCTCAGGAGGCACCAAGTGAGCAGCGCAGAGGAAACTCGTATCGGTTGGACTCGCCACGAGATGGCCGCTCGCGCTGCTGCCGAGATGCGGCCGGGTGAGTACGTCAACCTCGGCATCGGCCTGCCGACGCTGATCCCCAGTTACCTGCCCGAGGGCGTCAAGGTGGTCCTGCACAGCGAGAACGGCATCCTCGGTACCGGACCGTATCCGACCGATGATCAGGTCGATGCCGACCTCATCAATGCCGGTAAAGAAACCGTCACCGTCAATTCAGGTGCCGCGTTCTTCGACTCGGCTCTCTCGTTCGGGATGATCCGCGGCGGCCACATCGACACCGCGGTGCTCGGCGGGATGCAGGTGTCGAAGACCGGTGACCTCGCCAACTGGATGGTGCCGGGCAAGATGGTGAAGGGTATGGGCGGGGCGATGGACCTGGTCCACGGTGCCCGCCGCGTCATCGTCGTGATGGAGCACACCGATCGCGACGGCAATCCCAAGATCGTCGAGGCGTGCACCCTGCCGCTCACCGGGGCGGGCGTCGTCAACCGGATCATCACCGACCTGGCAGTGCTGGACGTCACCGCGGACGGGCTGCAGCTTGTGGAGCTGGCTCCAGGGGTCAGCAGCGAGCACCTGAAGAGTGTGACTGGTATGGGCTTTTCCTGAAGCTTCGTACCGTAAATCGAAGAACGCGCCGACCGCTGGTCGGCGCGTTCTTTCGTCGGTCTGTCGGCGAGTACCGATAGTCTCGATCAGCGACTGTCGAATCTTGTTCGAGCTCAGACATCCAGTACCTGGCGGCCCTGTAAATTGTCCGAGGTGACTGATGTGGGTTGGGGTGTAGATCGTCGGTTGCAATTGATTGTCCCAGGGGGTGAGGTGTCGCGCGCCGCGTCTGAACGGTGCGTTTCGGCAATGCGATCGGGGGGTAGATGAGCTGGGCGATTTGTAACGAATTGCAACAAAACCATCGATACACCGGGGTATGGATTTCTCTTGTCACCTATGTATCGGAGACAATGGGTGGTTCTGGCTCGTCGAGGTTGGATGAGGTCGGTAGCTGCTGCGAATCGGACGTTCGGCTCGCACGGGTGCGCAATGGTGTGGAAGAGAGGCTGTGGGCGTGAATTCGCTGGGTAACGGAGAACTGGGGAGCGGCAAGCCGGAGGTCGGCAGCTCGCCGGAAGACGTTCAGCGATCCGACGCATTCCCGCTTTCCGCGGCCCAGCTCGGTATGTGGTTCGCGCAACACCTCGATCCCGCCGTTCCGGTCAACATCGCTCAGTACGTCGAACTCCGTGGTGCTCTGGAACTTGACGCCCTTCGGCAGGCCTGCGCAGACGCCGGTCGCGAAATCGGGTCGGCCTTCGTCCGGATCTTCGAGATCGACGCCCAGCCTTACCAGATCATCGACCCCACACTCGATGATTCGGTCGGTTACGTCGACCTTCGTAGTGAAGACGACTCGCACGACGCTGCCATGCGGTGGATGCGAGCAGATCGCAGCCGGCCGATCGACATGCTCACGGACCGCTTGATCTCTGCCACGATCCTGCGGCTCGGCGAGAATCGCTACTACTGGTACACGCGGGTCCACCACACAATTCTCGACGGATTCGGTGCGTCGACGTTCGTCACTCGTGTGGCGGAGCTGTACTCGGCGCGCGTGGAGGGCCGGGATCCGGAGCCGAGTGAGGCCTCCGATCTCCGGAACGTCTACGAGGTGGACAACAAGTACCGCCAGTCGAGTCGTTTCGAAACCGATCGCAAGTACTGGGCAGACAAGATCGAGAATCTCGACGAGATCTCGAGCCTCGCGGGTCGAAGTGCCGCGCCTGCTCCAGTCAGTCGGATCGACAGTGCAGCGCTGTCCAACCACGTCGAGGCGCTGCTCGGGCGGTTCCTCGAGCGCATCGAGAAGACCACTGTTGCCGGCACTGTCGTCGCGGCGTTTGCGGCGTACCTCGCTCAGATGACCGGGCGAGAGGACGTGTCGCTGAGTCTGCCCGTTTCCGGTCGAACAACAGCCGTGCTGCGTCGATCCGGAGGCATGGTCTCCAACGTCGTGCCGCTGCGCCTGACCGTCACCGCGGACACCACCGTCCAGGAGCTTCTGGACGATGTCAGGAACGAAATGTCCGGCGCACTGCGCCACCAGCGATACCGACATGAGGACATGGTTCGCGGCGGGGACGGGCCGGGCAGGGGCGGATTCTTCGGTCCCTGGATCAACATCATGATGTTTTCCACCGAGTTGGCGTTCGGGCCCCTCGTCGGCGAGCTTCACATCCTGTCCACGGGTTTGATCGAAGACCTCGGTGTCAACCTGTACCAGAGCGTCGGCGATACCCGCACACACATCGACTTCGAGTCGAATCCCAATCTGTACGCGCCCGCGGACGCCCAGCGAAATCACTCGCGGTTCGTAGAGTTTCTCGAGAAGTTCGTCTCGGCCGAAACGAGCCGCAAGGTCTGGGATCTTCCTGTCGCAACCGACGAGGAGCGAAACAAGGTTGCCTTGTGGAACCGCACCGGCTTCCACGTTGCCTCGCAGACCATCACCGAAGCATTCGAGCGTCAGGTCGAGAGAACTCCCGATGCCACCGCTGTCGTTTTCGAAGGCGCCAGCCTCACGTACGCCGAATTCGACGCCCGCGCAAATGGTTTGGCCCGACAGCTCATCGCCATGGGTGTCGGACCCGAATCGCTTGTGGGGCTCTCGATCCGCAGGTCTCTGGACTTGATGGTCGGTCTGTACGCGATCGCCAAGGCCGGCGGGGCCTGGGTGCCGGTAGATCCCGACCATCCAGCCGACCGCACCGCCTATATTCTCGAGTCGGCGCAGCCCACGTGTGTTGTGACTACTGCGCGGGACGAGGTGGATCTGCCCGAGGGGACTCGGGTGATCGAGATCGACACCCTCGACTACGGACGGCTCGACAGTCGACCGATCGCCAACGCAGATCGCCTGTCTCCCTTGCATTTCTCGAACACTGCGTACGTGATCTACACCTCGGGGTCGACCGGGCGACCCAAGGGTGTCGCGGTCACTCACGCAGCGATCAACAATCAGCTTCAGTGGATGAATGCCGAGTACGGGCTTTCGGCGTCGGACATCTACCTGCAGAAGACCGCCACGACATTCGACGTGTCGCTGTGGGGATTTTTCATGCCGTTGCAGGTCGGCGCCACGCTCGTCGTCGCGACTCCGGACGGCCATCGGGACCCGATCTACGTGGCGAACAAGATCGCGGAGCTCGGCGTCACGATCACCGACTTCGTGCCATCCATGCTCACGCTGTTCACGGCGAATGCACCTGCCGGATCTTGTGATTCGTTGCGCCACGTGTTCGTCATCGGCGAGGCGCTCCCGCCCGAGACGTCTTCGGCCTTCCGTGAACTCTGTGGAGCCGGACTGCACAACCTGTACGGTCCGACCGAAGCTGCGGTATCGGTCACGTACTACGAGGCCGTGGCCACGGATACTACTTCCGTGCCGATCGGTATGCCGCAGTGGAACACTCAGGCGCACGTACTGGACGGACAACTTCGCCCGACCCCCATCGGGCAGCCGGGTGAGCTCTATCTCGCCGGCGTTCAACTCGCGCGCGGATACGTTGGTCGACCGGACCTGAGCTCGGATCGGTTCGTAGCCAATCCGTACGGCACGGCCGGTGAGCGTATGTACCGGACCGGCGACCTCGTTCGTCGCCGTGAGGACGGAAATCTCGACTACATCGGGCGTACAGACTTCCAGGTGAAGTTCCGCGGGCAGCGCATCGAACTCGGCGAGATCGAGACCGTCCTTCTGGCGCACCCCGACGTTTCGCAGGCTGTCGTTTTGGTGACCGTCACCCCGACCGGTGATCAATTGGTCGGCTACGTCGTGCCGGGTCCAGGCCGAAACATCGATGCTGCGGTCCTCAGTGAGTTCGCCGGCCGAAGCCTCCCGTCGTACATGGTTCCGGCCGCGTTGATGGTGCTCGATGCGTTGCCGCTCAACACGAGTGGCAAATTGGATCGTGCCGGGTTGCCCGAGCCGGTGTTCGCGAGTGCAAAGCAGTACCGCGAGCCCCGCACCGAAATCGAACGCATCGTGGCGGACGTGTTTGCCGACGTTCTCGGTGTCGAGCGCGTCGGTATCGATGACGACTTCTTCGAGCTCGGTGGAAACTCTCTGGTTGCAACACAATTGGTGACGCGAGTGGGTTCGGCATTGGGAGTGCAACTCGGCGTTCGAGAGCTCTTCGAATCCACCACGGTCGCCACCCTGGCGGCCCGCGCCGAGTCGGTGGCGGGCAACGCCAGGCAGCTCACCCCGCTGATCGCCAAGCCTCGTCCCGAGGTCGTCCCGCTCTCGCTTGCGCAGCAGCGCATGTGGTTCATCAACCGTCTCGATCCGTCGACGCCCGCCTACAATCTTCCGTTCACGGTCCGGCTCACCGGTTCGGTGGACCCGTCCGCCCTGCATGCCGCGGTGATGGATCTTCTCGAGCGACACGAGTCCTTGCGGACGATCTACCCTGATGTCGACGGAACCGCGCAACAGCTGGTTCTGCCGGTCGACCGGGCCGCGGTGGAGTTGAATCCGGTCAAGATTCGGAATTCGCATCTCGACGCGGCGCTGTTCGACGTGGCGTCTCGCGGCTTCGACGTGACGCTCGAAATCCCGGTACGGGTTGCCCTCTTCGAGGTGTCTCCGACGGACTACGTCCTGGTGATGGTTCTCCATCACATCGCTGCAGACGGACTGTCGTTCCGTCCGCTCGCACGTGACCTTCTCGTCGCCTACTCGGCGCGAAGTGAGAAGTCTGCGCCGGCGTGGACGCCGCTGCCGATTCAGTACGCCGACTACGCCCTGTGGCAGCGCGAAGCACTGGGATCCGACGAAGACCCGCGCTCGGAGTCGTCTCGCCAGATCAACTTCTGGCGCCGGGCACTTGCCGATCTGCCGGATCAGTTGGATCTGCCGACCGACCGACCTCGTCCTGCCATCGCGTCCAATCACGGTGCCAAGCACCATTTTCAGATCAGCGAACGCACGACGCGCAAGTTGAACGAGTTGGCGCGCTCGAGGAGCGTCTCGCTGTTCATGGTGTTGCAGGCGGCATATGCAACGCTGTTGAGCCGGCTCAGTGGTACCTCCGACATCGCGATCGGTGCCCCGATCGGCGGGCGAGGCGATCAAGCGCTCAACGACGTGATCGGCATGTTCGTGAACACCCTGGTGCTTCGCACCGAGGTCGATCCGAACGAACGATTCGAAGAGTTGCTCGCTCGGGTAAGGGAATCGGGCTTGTCTGCCTACGGGCATGCCGATGTGCCGTTCGAGCGGTTGGTCGAAGTCCTGAGTCCGGCGCGTTCGCAGGCTCGTCACCCGCTGTTCCAGGTTGCGCTCACTGCGGAGATCAGTGGACGACGCGAACTGGAATTCTCAGGTGTCAAAGCAGTTGCAGCTGAATTGGAAGTACCGGTCGCCAAATTCGATCTCGAGCTCATGGTGTCCGAGAATCCTGAAGGCAGCGAAGACTCGGACGTCTTGAGCGCCACCTTCACCTATGCCACGGACCTGTTCGATCCGGCCACGGTGAACACTTTCGCTACTCGGTTCGTGCGCATCCTCGATGCCGTGGCTACCCGACCTGAAACGATCGTCGGCGATATCGACCTGCTCTCACGCTCCGAGCGCACCGATCTGACGGTCGTAGCCGCGGATGACACGATGCCCCGGCAGAGTCTCGTCGACATCTTCCTGTCCGGCACGGCTGAGGCGGATTCGGTTGCTGTGCGCTTCGAGGGTCGATCGATCACCTATCGAGAGCTCGATGAGCAGTCGTCGAAGCTCGCACGGGTTCTGATCGGACGTGGCGCCGGCCCCGAGACCATTGTTGCTCTCGCCTTTCCTCGCTCGTACGAGATGGTCTGTGCAGTATGGGCGGTGGCGAAGTCAGGGGCGGCATACGTCCCAGTCGACCCGAGTTATCCGGAAGATCGTGTCCGGCACATGCTGGCCGATTCTTCGGCCGCGATCGGACTCACGTCGGGACAGTTCGTAGATCAGCTTCCTGCGGTCACAGAATGGTTGGTCCTTGACGGCCAGGCGCTGAACGGAGAACTGTCGGCGCAATCTTCAGCGCCGGTCACGGACGAGGACCGAATCGCTCCGATTCACAGTTCTCACGTTGCATATGTCATTTACACATCCGGTTCCACGGGAAAACCGAAGGGTGTCAGCGTCACTCACGGTGGACTCCGTGGCGTCAGAGACGCAGCACAGCGTCGCTACGGGGTAGAACAGTCCTCGCGCTTCCTCCATATCTGTTCACCGAGCTTCGACCCGTCGGTACTCGAATGGATGGTCGCCTTCTCCGCGGGTGCAACTTTGGTGATCGTTCCGTCGACAATTATCGGTGGACACGAGTTGTCGGATCTTCTTCATTCCGAGAAGGTCACACACGCGATCATCACTCCCGCAGTACTCGGGACCATGGAGCCGGCAGAGCTGCCTGAATTGCGAGTCGTCTCCGTCGGCGGTGACGTGACCACTCCCGAGTTGCTGGCGAAATGGGCCCCAGGGCGCGCCTACTTCAATGGGTATGGTCCGACCGAGACCACTATCATCTCGTCGTTCGGCGATCTCGCGATCGGCCGATCGATCGACATCGGGCGTCCCGTCGAGGGCATGTCGGCACTGGTACTCGACGAGCGTCTGCATCCTGTTCCAGTCGGTACCAGGGGAGAGCTCTACTTTGCGGGCGCTGCATTGGCTCGCGGCTACCATGAGCGGCGAGGCCTTTCTGCGGAACGGTTTGTCGCCAACCCGTATTCGCCGGATGGCGAGCGAATGTACCGGACCGGCGATGTCGTGCGCTGGACCGGCGGAGACGCGCGCGGTGACGCGGGGGTTCTCGAATACGTCGGCCGCAGTGACTTCCAGGTCAAGGTTCGCGGATTCCGTATCGAACTCGGTGAGATCGACGCAGTTCTGTCCTCGCACGAGTCTGTGCGCTTCGCGGTGACGGTCGGAAGCGAAGGCGCGGCGGGTGTCACAACCCTCGTTTCCTACGTCGAACTGGCTGACGGGTCGAGTTTCGATCGGGACGTGCTCGCCTCGTTCGTGGCGGAGGCTCTGCCGAGCTACATGGTTCCGTCCGTCATCATGGAACTCGCTGAGGTTCCGTTGACCCCGGTGGGCAAATTGGATCGCCGGGCTTTGCCGGAGCCTGTTTTCGAGGTCCGCGAATTCCGTGCACCCACCACGCCGGTGGAAGAGATTGTCGCGCAGGTGATTGCGGATGTTCTCGGAGTGGAACGAGTCGGTCTCGACGACGACTTCTTTGAACTCGGTGGCAACTCCCTGGTGGCTACTCAGGTCACCTCCCGATTGGGGCGGGCGCTCGACACTACGGTGCCGGTGCGAACGCTATTCGACGTTTCCACCGTCGAGGCGCTCGCCGCACACATCGAGTCGCACGTAGGTAGCGGCGGGCAGAAGGCGCTCGTCGCACAGGTGCGTCCCGCGGAAATTCCGTTGTCGCTGGCGCAGCAGCGCATGTGGTTCCTGAACCGCTTCGACACCGACTCAGCTGCTTACAACATCACTTTTGCTCTGCACCTGACTGGTCATCTCGATACTGCCGCGATGGAAATGGCGCTGGAGGACGTACTGGCCCGGCATGAGGTGCTCCGAACGGTATATCCGGACGGGGCTTCCGGACCGAAGCAGTCGATTCTGTTGCTCTCGGAGGCGTTCGGCGGGCTGACCGTGGAGTCGGTTTCGAATCAGGACGAGCTCGAAAGTCGAGTCGCTGCAATCGGATCCTCAGCGATCGACGTCACCGTCGACGTGCCGATCCGTGTCCGCCTGTTGACGGTCAGCGACACCGAGCACACCCTTGCGATCGTGGTTCATCACATCGCCGCTGACGGTTGGTCGATGGCGCCCCTGGCTCGCGATGTCATGATTGCCTACTCGGCACGCAAGGACGGGATCGCGCCGGCGTGGCAGCCGTTGACTGTGCAGTACGCTGACTATTCGTTGTGGCAGCGTGAGGTTCTGGGGTCGGAAGACGACTCGGAATCACTGATCTCGCAGCAGATCTCGTACTGGACCGAGACTCTGGCAGACCTACCGGATGTGATCGAGCTTCCGTCGGACCGGTCTCGGCCTGATGTGGCGTCGATGCGCGGCGAGCGATTCGCGTTCGAGATCTCCGGGGATGTGCACCGTCGATTGGACGCGCTGGCACGGGAGAACAACGCGACGCTCTTCATGGCGTTGCACTCGGCGCTTGCCGTTCTGATGGCCCGACTGAGCGGGACCTCGGACATCGCCGTGGGCACTCCCGTTGCCGGTCGCGGGGACGAGGCGCTCGACGATCTCGTCGGTATGTTCGTCAACACGCTTGTTCTGCGCACCGAGGTCGACCAGGCCCAGGCATTCACGGATCTGCTGGCTGCGGCGAGTGATTCCGCGCTCGGAGCGTTCGCTCACTCGGACGTGCCCTTCGAGCGGTTGGTGGACGTCTTGGCTCCCGCCCGGTCGCAGGCCAGACATCCGCTCTTCCAGGTTGTGCTGTCCTTGCAGAATCTCGCGCAAACGGCATTGGAACTGCCGGGACTGGCGATCAAGGCCGCCGAAATCGACACGACCACTGCCAAGTTCGACCTCGAACTCGCAGTAACAGAGTCGATCGGCGAAGACGGGATCCAGCAAGGGCTCTCGGCCGAATTCACGTTTGCTGCAGATCTGTTCGACGTTTCGACGGTCGAGGGGTTTGCTCGGCGTCTGGTTCGTATCCTCGAGACTGTCGTGTCGGTTCCTTCGATTGTCGTCGGTGACATCGATATTCTCGATGCGGCCGAGCGGGGTGTGCTGGCCGATGTTCATGGAGGTCAGTCGGTCTCGGGAACCCTGGTCGAGATCCTCACAGCGGCGGCCGCTTTGGATCCGTCGGCGGATGCGATTCGCTTCGACGGTCAGTCAATCAGCTACCGCGAACTCGACGAGCGGTCGTCGCGACTCGCTCGTGTTCTGATTGAGAAGGGCGTCGGGCCGGAGGATCGGGTCGCGATCGCGATTCCGCGTTCGGCCGATTCGGTTCTCGCTCTGTGGGCAGTGGTGAAAACGGGTGCTGCATTCGTGCCCGTCGACCCGACGTATCCGGTTGACCGTATCGCCCACATGATCTCCGATTCCGGTGCGGTGCTGGGTCTTGCGCTCAGTGACGTCGAGGCAGGATTGCCGTCGGCGTTGACGTGGGTTGTTCTCGACGACGAGAAGACAGTGGCGGCGTGCGCGGCAGAATCTTGCGCGCCGGTGAGTGATTCGGATCGACGCAGTGCGATCGACGAGCGGCAGCCTGCTTACGTCATCTACACCTCTGGCACCACGGGTCTGCCCAAGGGCGTTGTGGTCACCAATGCGGGTGTGGCGAACTTCTGCGCCGAGCAGGTCGAGCGCTATGCGCTGACCGCGGATGCTCGGACGCTGCATTTCGCCTCGCCGAGTTTCGATGCTTCTGTTCTCGAGTTGCTGATGGCATTCGGAGCAGCATCGACGATGGTGATTGCGCCGACGACGGTGTACGGCGGCGCGGAATTGGCCGAGATCTTGCGCTCGGAGGGCGTGACGCATGCGTTCGTGACGCCCGCTGCGCTGGCATCAGTGGATCCGAGCGGGCTCGACGCGTTGCGGGTGGTTGTCGTCGGTGGCGAAGCCAGTTCGCGGTCTCTCGTTGCCAAGTGGGCGGTGCCGCTTCCGGATGGCGGTGTGCGTGGATTCTTCAATGCGTACGGTCCGACGGAGTCGACAGTCGCCTCGAACATCAGCGATACGCTGACCGCGTTTGATCGTATGAACATCGGCGGCCCGATTCGGGGAATGGCCGCGCGGATCTTGGACGGCCGCTTGCAGCCCGTTCCGGTTGGTGTCGCAGGTGAGTTGTACGTGTCGGGTGTTCAGGTCGCTCGTGGATACCTGGGACAGCCGGCATTGACAGCGGGTCGTTTTGTCGCAGACCCGTTCGGGGCGCCGGGAGAGCGGTTGTACCGCACGGGTGACGTGGTCCGGTGGATCGACGGTGGCGCAGTGGAGTACGTGGGCCGCAGTGACTTCCAGGTCAAGATCCGTGGGTTCCGTATCGAACTCGGCGAGATCGAGGCCGCGCTGACCCGTTGCGCGGGCGTTGCGCAAGCTGTTGCTCTCGTTCGTTCCGACGATCACTTCGGAGATCGTCTCGTTGCATACGTCGTGCCGCAGGCCGGCGCCGAGGTGGATCCCGCACAGGTCATCGAGTCGGTGTCGACGTTCCTGACCGGCTACATGGTCCCCGACTCGGTACTGGTACTCGATTCGATTCCGTTGACCACCGCGGGCAAGACGGACATCAAGGCTCTGCCCTCGCCCGTGTTCGAGTCCAAGGTGTACCAGGCGCCGATCACGACCGTCGAAGAGACTGTCGCGCAGGTGTTCTCCGAAGTTCTCGGAGTCGCACAGGTTGGCCGCGACGACGATTTCTTCGAACTCGGCGGCAACTCGTTGATCGCGACCCGTGTCGCCGCTCGGCTGGGAGAGGCGCTCGACACAAGCGTTCCGGTTCGTGCGCTCTTCGAAGCGTCGACCGTGCAGTCACTCGCCGTCCGGCTCGAGCTGCACGCCGGTTCGGGCGCCACCGCCCCACTGGTGCAGCAGCCCCGGCCAGCTCGGATCCCACTTTCGTTGGCGCAGCAGCGCATGTGGTTCCTGAACAGGTTCGAACCCGCGTCGGCAGTGAACAACGTCCCGGCGGCGATCAGGATTTCGGGCGCCCTCGATGTGGCAGCTCTTGACGCCGCCGTGATCGATGTCGTGGGCCGACACGAATCACTGCGAACTGTGTATCCAGACGTCGACGGCGTCGGCTATCAGGACGTCCTCGACGTCCAAGACGTTGTCGTCGATCTCAGCCCCGTGTCGATCACGGAAGATCGCCTGGCTGCGGGCGTCGCCGAGCTGGCGACAGTCGGCTTCGACGTGACGTCCGAAGTCCCGTTGCGCGCCAAGCTCTTCAAAGTCGGCGACAGCGAATACGTTCTGGTGTTCGTCGTGCATCACATCTCGACCGACGGTTTCTCGATGGGTCCGTTGACCCGTGACGTGATGGTTGCCTACGAAGCACGTACACGAGCGTCGGTGCCGGCTTGGACGCCGTTGCCGGTGCAGTACGCCGATTACTCGTTGTGGCAGCGTGAGGTTCTCGGGTCCGAGGACGATCCGCGGTCCGTGATCGCGAAGCAGATTGCGTTCTGGTCGGATGCGTTGGCTGATCTTCCGGAGCAGTTGGATCTGCCTGGTGATCGTCCGCGTCCCGAGATTGCTTCAGGGCGCGGCGCCAATCACAGTTTCACCATCGAACCGCAGCTGTGGTCTGAGCTGGACGAACTGGCCAAGGCAACGAACGCAACTCCGTTCATGGTTGTTCACTCGGCTCTGGCGGTGCTGTTGGCACGACTGTCCGCGACGACCGACATTGCGATCGGTGCCCCGATCGCGGGTCGTGGTGAAGCCGAGCTCGACGATCTGATCGGTATGTTCGTCAACACTTTGGTGCTGCGTACCGAGGTTGATCCGTCGATGTCGTTCACGGATCTGTTGGCTTCGGCGCGTGAAGTGGATCTACAGGCGTTCGCGCATGCGGATGTTCCGTTCGAGCGTGTGGTGGAGGTTCTCGATCCGGTTCGTTCGCAGGCTCGTCATCCGCTGTTCCAGGTGGCATTGACGTTCCAGAACCACGAACAGACAACGCTCGAACTGGGCGACCTCGAAGTGTCGATCGAAAGTGCCGATCTTGCGCTGGCGAAATTCGACCTCCAGTTGACCCTGACCGAACGAACCGACGAGGCCGGCGCACCCGCCGGAATGTCCGCCTCTTTGACGTATGCGACGGATCTGTTCGACGAGTCGACCGTTGTGGAATTCGGTGATCGGCTGGTAAGGACCTTCCGTGCGGTGACTGCTGATCCCACCGTAGCGGTGGGTGACGTTGACATCTTGGTCGATGGAGAACGAAACCTGCTGTCCCGCTTCAGTGCCGGCCAGATCGATCGTGGTGTGGATTCGACGTTGTCGGCGTGGTTCGATGATGCTGCTGCGCGGTTTGG
>NZ_CAURKP010000095.1:0-21203 GCF_963525155.1 uncultured Rhodococcus sp. | reverse complement strand
TGGCAGGACCGTATCGCCGTCGGCGACCTCGGTTTCCGCGCCACCTGCGAGATCAGCCGCTACAGCGGCGGAATTCTGGTCGAGCGTGACGGCGCGTCGGCCATCTGGATTCCGGAGAAGTCGATCCGCGCGATCCGCACGGAGAACGGTCTTGCCGGCAAGGTCATGAGCAAGGACGGCGTCCTGGTGATTCGCTGGGAATTGCCGAGCGGAACCGAGATCGACACGGGCGTGCGCGGTGACGACAAGACGGTTTATCCGGACTGGGTCAAGCCGGTGACTGCTTCGAACAAGACCGCTTCGAACAAGACGAATGACAACGAAGACGCAAGCTCTGGCGACATCGAGCAGAACGGAAAGAACGCATGAGCGGCTTTGACAACAGCCCCGCAGTACTGGTCCTCGAAGACGGACGGGTGTTCCGCGGAACCACCTTCGGTGCGGTTGGACAGACCCTGGGCGAAGCGGTGTTCAGCACCGGAATGACCGGCTACCAGGAAACGCTCACCGATCCCAGCTACCACCGCCAGATCGTCGTCTCCACCGCACCGCAGATCGGCAACACCGGCTGGAACGACGAAGACGACGAGTCGGTCGGACCGACCGGCGAGCGTGCCGGCGCCAAGATCTGGGTTGCCGGGTACGTCGTTCGTGACCCCTCGCGCGTCACCTCGAGCTGGCGTGCAACCGGTTCGCTGCAGGCCAAGCTCGAAGAGCAGGGCATCGTCGGAATCGCCGGGATCGACACCCGCGCCCTGGTTCGCCACCTGCGTACTCGCGGTTCGATGAAGGCCGGAATTTTTTCCGGTGAAGCCATCGCCGCCGATGACGAACTGGTCCGACGGGTTCAGGATCAGCCGACCATGCTCGGCGCCGATCTTGCCGGTGAAGTCAGCACCACCAGCGGCTACGTCGTCGAGCCGAAGGGCGGGGAGGCGCTGTACACGGTTGCCGCCATCGACCTCGGTATCAAGACCAACACCCCGCGCATGTTCGCCGAGCGCGGTATCCGCGTCCACGTGTTGCCGTCCAACGCGAGTCTCGAACAGATCCTCGACCTGAAGGCCGACGGAGTGTTCCTCTCCAACGGTCCCGGTGACCCGGCCACCGCCGACGGCGCAGTCCACCTCACGAAAGAGGTCATCGGACAGGGCTTGCCGCTGTTCGGTATCTGCTTCGGCAACCAGATCCTGGGCCGCGCCCTGGGCCTGAGCACCTACAAGATGAAGTTCGGCCACCGCGGCATCAACATCCCGGTGATCGAGCATCAGACCGGTCGCATCGCGATCACCGCGCAGAACCACGGCTTCGCGCTCGAAGGCGAAGCCGGTCAGGAATTCGACACCCCGTTCGGTCGCGCGGTGGTCAGCCACACCTGCGCCAACGACGGAGCCGTCGAAGGTGTTCGCCTGCTGGACGATTCGGCCTTCTCGGTGCAGTACCACCCCGAGGCGGCAGCCGGCCCGCACGACGCCGCGTACCTCTTCGACCGCTTCACCAGCCTGCTCTCCGCACGGAAAGAAACCGGAGTCAAGAACTAATGCCACGCCGTACAGATCTCAAGCACATCCTGGTAATCGGCTCCGGTCCGATCGTCATCGGTCAGGCCTGCGAGTTCGACTACTCCGGCACCCAGGCCTGCCGCGTCCTCCAGGAGGAGGGCCTGCGCGTCAGCCTGGTCAACTCCAACCCGGCCACCATCATGACGGACCCCGAGTTCGCCGACGCCACGTACGTCGAGCCGATCACGGCCGAGTTCCTCGAGAAGGTCATCGCCAAGGAAGCCTTGCAGGGCAACAAGATCGACGCCGTCCTCGCGACGCTCGGCGGTCAGACTGCGCTCAACGCCGCAGTGGCGCTGCACGAGCAGGGCATCCTCGAGAAGTACGACGTCGAACTGATCGGCGCCGACTTCGACGCCATCCAGCGCGGCGAGGATCGCCAGAAGTTCAAGGACATCGTCGCCAAGGTCGGTGGCGAATCCGCGAAGTCCGCAGTTTGCTACACGATGGACGAAGTACACGCCACGGTCGCCGAACTCGGTTACCCGGTTGTCGTGCGTCCGTCCTTCACCATGGGCGGCCTCGGTTCCGGCATGGCGTACGACGTCGACGATCTCAACCGCATCGCCGGTGGCGGTCTGGCCGCGTCGCCGACGGCGAACGTCCTGATCGAGGAATCCATCCTCGGTTGGAAGGAATACGAACTCGAGCTCATGCGTGACAGTCGCGACAACGTCGTGATCGTCTGCTCCATCGAGAACGTCGACCCGGTCGGTGTCCACACCGGAGACTCGGTCACCGTCGCCCCGGCGATGACGCTGACCGACCGCGAGTACCAGGCGATGCGCGACCTTTCCATCGACATTCTGCGTGAGGTGGGCGTCGACACCGGCGGCTGCAACATCCAGTTCGCGATGGACCCGAAGGACGGCCGCCTGGTCGTCATCGAGATGAACCCGCGTGTCTCCCGCTCGTCGGCTCTGGCGTCGAAGGCGACCGGTTACCCGATCGCGAAGATGGCGGCCAAGCTTGCCATCGGCTACACGCTCGACGAGATCGTCAACGACATCACCAAGGAAACCCCGGCTTGCTTCGAGCCGACGCTCGACTACGTCGTCGTCAAGGCTCCGCGGTTCGCTTTCGAGAAGTTCCCCGGTGCCGACGGAACTCTGACCACCACGATGAAGTCGGTGGGCGAGGCCATGAGCATCGGCCGCAACTTCACCGAGGCTTTCGGCAAGGTCATGCGTTCGCTCGAGACCAAGCGTGCGGGTTACTGGACCGGCGCCGACATCGAGACGGAGAGCCTGGACGCCCTGCTCGCCGATCTGAGCGTTCCGCAGGACGGCCGCATGTACGGCATCGAGAAGGCATTCGCCCTCGGCGCAACTGTCGAGCAGCTCTTCGACGCCACCAAGATCGATCCGTGGTTCCTCGACCAGTTCCAGCAGATTCACGAGCTCGGTGAAAAGCTGCGCGCTGCAGAGTCTTTCGACGAGGCTTCCCTACGTCAGGCCAAGTACCACGGCATCTCGGACCGCCAGATCGCGGCTCTGCGCCCCGAACTCGGTGGTGACACGCACGCAGGTGAGGACGCCGTTCGCGCTCTGCGTGATCAGCTGGGCGTGCGCCCTGTCTACAAGACCGTCGACACCTGCGCCGCAGAGTTCGAGGCCAAGACGCCGTACCACTACTCGACCTACGAGCTCGATCCCGAGGCCGAGTCCGAAGTTGCTCCGCAGACCGAGCGACCCAAGGTTCTGATCCTCGGATCCGGCCCCAACCGCATCGGTCAGGGCATCGAGTTCGACTACTCGTGTGTCCACGCGGCGCAGACGCTGTCCGAGGCCGGGTACGAGACCGTCATGGTCAACTGCAACCCCGAGACCGTCTCCACGGACTACGACACCGCTGATCGCCTGTACTTCGAGCCGCTGACTTTCGAGGACGTCTTCGAGGTCTACCGCGCGGAGGCGCAGTCGGGCACCGTTGCCGGCGTCATCGTCCAGCTCGGCGGCCAGACTCCGCTCGGACTGGCGAAGCGTCTCGAAGCTGCCGGCGTCCCCATCGTGGGAACCAGCCCCGCAGCCATCGACCTGGCGGAGGACCGCGGCGAATTCGGCCGCGTACTGACCGAAGCCGGTCTGCCCGCACCGAAGTTCGGTACCGCCACCACGTTCGACGGCGCCCGCGAGATCGCGGCAGGTATCGGCTACCCGGTGCTGGTGCGTCCGTCGTACGTGCTCGGTGGACGCGGCATGGAGATCGTCTACGACGAGGCTTCCCTCGCCGACTACATCTCGCGCGCCACGGAGATCTCCGACGATCGTCCGGTCCTGGTCGACCGCTTCCTCGAAGACGCGGTCGAGATCGACGTCGACGCTCTGTGCGACGGCACCGAGGTGTACCTCGGCGGCGTCATGGAGCACATCGAGGAAGCCGGCATTCACTCCGGTGACTCGGCGTGTGCGCTCCCGCCCATCACTCTGGGCCGGGCGGATCTCGAGAACGTCCGCCGCTCCACCGAGGCTCTCGCGAAGGGCATCGGCGTCAAGGGCCTGCTCAACGTCCAGTACGCCCTCAAGGACGACATCCTCTACGTGCTGGAAGCAAATCCCCGCGCCAGCCGCACGGTTCCGTTCGTGTCCAAGGCGACGGCCGTCCAGCTGGCCAAGGCATGCGCCCGCGTCATGCTCGGCGAATCCATCGCGGAACTGCGTGCGAGCGGCATTCTGCCGGCGAAGGGCGACGGCGGAAACACCCCGGCCGGTGCACCGATCGCGGTCAAGGAAGCTGTGTTGCCGTTCAACCGCTTCCGCCGCGCCGACGGTACCGGCGTGGATACCTTGCTCAGCCCGGAAATGAAGTCCACCGGTGAAGTCATGGGAATCGACTTCGACTTTGGTACGGCTTTCGCCAAGTCGCAGACTGCCGCCTACGGTTCGTTGCCCACCACGGGCGCGGTGTTCGTCTCGGTCGCCAACAAGGACAAGCGTTCGCTGATCTTCCCGGTCAAGCGCCTGGCAGATCTCGGATTCACCATTCTTGCCACCGAAGGAACCGCAGATGTTTTGCGGCGCAACGGTATCGAGTGCAAGCAGGTGTACAAGCAGTCGGGTGAAGATGTTCCGGCCGGTGCCGAGACCATCGTCGACCAGATCCGCAGCGGCGAGGTCGCCATGGTCATCAACACGCCGTACGGCAACAACGGTCCGCGCGTCGACGGCTACGAGATCCGAAGCGCAGCGGTTGCGTCGAACATCCCGTGCATCACGACGGTGCAGGGCGCCTCGGCTGCCGTGCAGGGCATCGAAGCAGCCATTCGCGGCGACATCGGAGTTCACTCCCTGCAGGAATTGCACGCAGGTCTTCGTCAGCCGGCACAGCAGTCGTGAGTCACAGTTGGGGGCATCGTCTCCGGTCCGCAATCGCGGACCGGGGGCGGCTGTGCGTCGGTATCGACCCGCATCCCGCGCTTCTCGACGCGTGGGGACTGCCGCGTACGGCCGAAGGTCTCGAGACTTTCGCCGAGATCTGCGTCGAGGCGTTCACCGGTGAGGTCGGACTGGTCAAACCGCAGGTTGCGTTCTTCGAGGCTTACGGCAGCGCCGGCTTCGCCGTGTTGGAGCGGACCATCTCGGTTCTTCGTGATGCGGGAACGCTGGTCGTCGCGGATGCCAAGCGCGGTGACATCGGTTCGACGATGGACGCGTACGCGCAAGCCTGGTTGGGTGATTCGCCGTTGGCCTCCGACTCGGTCACCGTTTCGCCGTACCTGGGATTCGGGGCGCTGACTCCGACACTCGAACTGGCAAGGCAGAATGCACGCGGGATCTTCGTGCTGGCACGAACCTCCAATCCGGAAGGCGGCGTACTTCAACAGTCGTCGGCCGACGGTGTGAGCGTGGCTCAGTCGATCGTCGACGCTGCGGTCGATGCGAACGCCGACGGCCGTGACACCGTCGGACTGGTGGTCGGTGCAACTCGGGACCACGGTCTGGACCTGTCGCAGTTCAACGGCCCGATTCTCGCTCCGGGACTCGGCGCGCAGGGTGCGACGGCAGCGGATCTCGCAGACATCTTCGCGGGATCGACCGAGCTCCTGCTGCCGAACACTTCCCGCGGGGTGCTCAAGCATGGTCCTTCGGTATCGGCACTTCGGGAGGCAGCAATGCGTGACCGAGACGAGATCGAAGCCGCATTGGCGAACTGATCCGTGAGTGACCTCGAGGCTCGTTCGAGCGGTGGAACCCGGTGGTACCGTCCGTCGGTGAATCGTTGGTGGCAGATCGGACTTCTCGTCGCGGCGTGCGCGCTGCTGGCCACCGGGTTCCAATCCGTCACCGGCGTACACGGCGACGATCTCGCCGTGTACCGGACGGCGGGTCAGGCCGTCCTCGACGGCTCGAACCTGTACGACGAGTCGTTCAACGCGAGATTGCCGTTCACGTATCCGCCCTTCGCTGCGCTCGTCGCCGTTCCCGTCGCCTTGGGTTCCTGGGGTGCGGTCCAGTGGGGATGGAGTTTCGTCAGCCTCCTGATGCTGGCCGCGATCATCGTGCTCAGCTATCGCGAAGTCCCGTTCACACGTAAGCGGCCAGTCGTCGTCTACGTGGGTTTCCTGGTCCTGTGGACGGCGGCATCGCCGATCTCCGATCACCTCGGGTACGGCCAGGTCGGGTTGTTTCTGACTCTCCTGTGCTTGATCGACGTGCTGGCTCGACCACGGTGGATTCCCGAGGGCGTGCTGGTGGGGATCGCCGGCGCGGTCAAACTGGTGCCACTCGTCTACATCGGTTACTACGTGATCACCGGGCGTTGGAAAGCAGTTGCGGGCGGCCTCGCCGGCTTCCTCGGCGCCACGGCTCTGGGCTTTGCGGTTCTCCCGCGCCAGACGATCGACTACTTCGGCGACATCGCCTCACTATCGGGGCGCGTCGCCGTCGGCGACCCGTCCGTGTTCGGTAACCAGTCCGTGCGTGGAATGGCCTTGCGGCTACTTCCCGAGGGCCTGGTGGGTCCGGCATGGCTCGTCGCCTGTGCGGTGTTGGGTGTCCTCGGAATTGTCGCGACGCGGCGCGCTCAGCGCCTGCGGGGCGATCTCGCCGGTTTCACGGTGGTGGCTCTGCTGGCGGCAATCGTGACTCCCATTGCCTGGACGCACCACTTCGTGTGGTTGGTGCCGGCGGTGGGTGTACTCCTTGTTCCGATCAAGTCGGGCGTGGGGGAGGGCACTCGATCGGTCCCTGTGTGGTCCTGGATCGCGATCGGTCTCACCGCTGTCGTAGTGCTGTTTCGGCTTCCTCGAGTCGGCGCGGACATGGATATCCCGGTAGTCGGCTTCGTGCTGGAGAATTCATTGCTCTGGGCGAGCCTCGCGGTAGTGCTCGCTCTGGCCGCCCCCGGCGTGAGTCGCATCGAACCCGAGACGGTCGACGCCGGCGATCCGAAATCGTCGCTGCAGACCTGAAAACGGGCCGCGACACGCGCATAGGCGTCGAAAATGCTCGAAAATTTTGGATGTGTCGGCGACCACGTTCATTCCCGCAGGTAACGATTTCGCACACTCGCACGGGGGTGTCGCACGCTATGGGTCGAAATACATTGTGTTACAGTCTATTTCGGTACTGTACGCACGTTCGTGTGGCGTCGAATTCGTCTCGATCCAGCCGAAAACGGTGACGATCCGTGACATCGATTCGACGCGCATAACCCACCGCGATCTGCATCGGACCGCGGGGGGTGGGTTAGCAATTCGCGCCAGGCGTGAGTACGGTCGCTATCGCTGCTGGTTATCAGCGGAATAGACAAAATTTGCACACGACGAGACGGAGGAACCGTGGCCCTTCCCCAGTTGACTGATGAGCAGCGCGCTGCTGCTTTGGAGAAGGCAGCTGCTGCCCGCAAGGCCAGGGCTGAGCTCAAGGAGCGCCTGAAGCGTGGCGGCACCGACCTCAAGCAGGTCCTCAAGGACGCCGAAGACAACGAAATCTTGGGCAAGATGAAGGTTTCGGCACTGCTCGAGGCGCTGCCCAAGGTGGGCAAGGTCAAGGCTCAGGAGATCATGACCGAGCTGGAGATTGCACCGACCCGTCGCCTTCGTGGCCTCGGTGATCGGCAGCGCAAGGCTCTGCTCACCAAGTTCGACTTCGAGGCCTGAGCCGACAAGTGATGATTGCTGACGCGGCAGTGTCTGATGATTGCTGACGCAACAGTGTCAGAGAGCAAGACCGCAGTGCGGAGGGGTCGGCTGGTTGTACTGGCCGGCCCTTCGGCTGTCGGTAAGTCCAGCGTCGTTCGCGAGCTGAGAACTCGGTTGCCTGAACTCGTTTTCAGTGTTTCGGCGACCACTCGCGATCCCCGTCCAGGTGAAGTGGACGGCAAGGACTACCGATTCACCTCCCGTGAAGAATTTCAACGGATGATCGACTCCGGTGAACTTCTCGAATGGGCGGAAATCCACGGCGGCCTGCAGCGCTCCGGCACCCCCGCAGCTCCGGTCGAAGAAGCGCTCGAAGCTGGAAAGCCCGTTCTCGTCGAGGTCGATCTCGCCGGAGCACGAGCTGTCCGCAAGGCGATGCCCGAGGCTCTGTTGGTGTTCATGGCTCCACCGAGCTGGGACGTTCTGGTGCAACGGCTGACCGGACGTGGAACCGAAACGGAAGACGTCGTGGCGCGCCGACTCGAGACGGCCCGAGTGGAATTGGCCGCACAGGACGAGTTCGACACGGTCATCGTGAACGAGGATGTAAGCCGTGCTTGCGATGAGTTGGTATCCTTGTTGGTTGGGAACTGATTCCGCACCCTTCGGGAACCGATTTCCACCCCGTTTCTCAGATATCCGGATCGATAAAACTAGTTCTTCAATGAAGATCTAATTCAGGAGACACAAGAGTGAGCAGCACTTCAGCCGCGTCCGCAGCAGGTCAGGGCGCTCTGCCTGCCTACGACACCCCGCTCGGCATCACCAACCCGCCGATCGACGAGTTGCTCGAACGCACCTCTTCCAAGTACGCCCTGGTCATCTACTCGGCCAAGCGCGCGCGCCAGATCAACGACTACTACAACCAGCTCGGTGACGGCATCCTCGAATACGTCGGACCTCTGGTCGAGCCCGGTCTGCAGGAAAAGCCGCTGTCCATCGCGTTGCGTGAAATCCACGCTGATCTCCTCGAGCACACCGAAGGCGAGTGAGCACCACATCTGCCGCACCCGAACCTCGTTCGGGTGTCGGGGGAGTGTCCGACGCGCCCACATCGATACGTAAGCGCATTGTCGTCGGTGTCGGTGGGGGTATCGCCGCGTACAAGGCGTGCTCGATCATCCGCAGCTTCACCGAGAGCGGTCATCACGTCCGCGTGATTCCGACCGAATCCGCTCTGGAGTTCGTCGGGCGCGCGACGTTCGAAGCACTCTCCGGCAACCCGGTTCACACCGGCGTCTTCAACGACGTCCCGCAGGTTCCGCATGTCCGTCTCGGACAGGAAGCCGATCTGGTCGTCATCGCGCCGGCAACCGCTGATCTGATGGCGCGAGCGGTCATGGGTCGCGCAGACGACCTGTTGACGGCCACTTTGTTGACCGCGCGCTGTCCGGTCGTCTTCGCCCCAGCAATGCACACCGAGATGTGGGAGCACCCCGCAACGGTGTCCAACGTGGCGACACTGCGTTCGCGCGGCGTCCACGTGATCGAACCTGCCTCCGGGCGTTTGACAGGGAAAGACACCGGAGCCGGTCGACTTCCCGAACCCGACGAGATCGTCGGGTTGGCATCGTTGCTCCTCGAGCGCTCGGACGCGTTGCCGCGCGACCTGGAAGGTCGCCGCATTCTGGTAACCGCCGGCGGTACTCGCGAGCCGCTCGATCCCGTGCGCTTTCTCGGTAATCGCAGCTCGGGCAAACAGGGCTACGCGCTCGCCCGTCTTGCCGCGCAACGCGGCGCGCACGTCACGCTGATCGCCGGGTACACGGCTGATCTCGCCGACCCCGCCGCTGTCGACGTCGTGCACATCAAGACGGCCGAAGATCTCCGGTTGGCAGTGGAAAAGCACGCACCGGGACACGACGGAGTCGTCATGGCTGCGGCTGTCGCGGACTTCCGCCCCACCACCGTCGAAGGCAGCAAGATCAAGAAGGGCGCAAACGAACCCGACTCGATCAGCCTCACCAGAAATGCCGACATCCTCGCCGGTCTCGTCGAAGCGCGTCGTGACGGCGACTTGGATGCTCGAACGGTGATCGTCGGATTCGCCGCTGAGACCGGTGACGCCCATGGTGACGTTCTCACCTATGCCCGCTCCAAGCTTGCCCGCAAAGGTTGCGATCTCCTCGTGGTCAATGCGGTGGGCGAGGGCAAGGCGTTCGAGGTCGATCACAACGACGGTTGGCTGCTCGGTTCCGACGGCTCGGAGTCCGCTCTCGAACACGGATCCAAGGCTTTGATGGCCAGTCGAGTACTCGACGCCCTGGTCAAGCTCTTTCCCGAGTAGCGACACGCGCCCGGTGGTGAGAGTTACCCCACGATAATCGGGTGAGTACAAGGGTGTTGCGCAGGCGGTCCAACCGTTATCGTCGGCTCAGCCCCCAGCTAACAAAGCATGACAAAACGGTCACCGAACGGTGATTCGGATACTTCAATAAGCTGTAGTCAAGAACTCAGTCGTCGAGAGGGAGATCTGTGAGCAAGTCCGGCAGTCGGCTATTCACCAGCGAGTCCGTCACCGAGGGGCACCCGGACAAGATCTGTGACGCGATCAGCGACTCGATCCTCGACGCGCTGCTCACCCAGGACCCGCGCGCCCGCGTGGCCGTCGAGACACTGGTCACCACCGGCCAGGTTCACGTAGCCGGTGAAGTCACGACCACTGCGTACGCGGACATTCCGAAGATCGTGCGCGACACGGTCCTCGAAATCGGCTACGACAGCTCCGCAAAGGGCTTCGACGGTAACTCCTGCGGCGTCAACGTCGCGATCGGCGCCCAGTCGCCCGAGATCGCGCAGGGTGTCGATCACTCGCACGAGGCTCGCGTCGACGGAATCAGCGACGACGAGATCGACCGTCAGGGTGCGGGCGACCAGGGCCTGATGTTCGGCTACGCCACCACCGACACGCCGGAACTGATGCCGCTACCCATCGCGCTGGCTCATCGTCTCTCTCGCCGGTTGACCGAGGTCCGTAAGTCCGGCGTGCTGCCGTACCTGCGCCCGGACGGCAAGACCCAGGTCACCATCGAGTACGACGGTGACAAGGCTGTCCGTCTCGACACCGTGGTCATCTCCACCCAGCATGCCGCTGACATCGACCTCGACAACCTGTTGACGCCCGATCTTCGCGAGAAGGTGCTTCACTCGGTGCTGACCGACGTCAACCTCACCGATCTTGACACCTCCGATGTTCGTCTGTTGGTGAACCCGACGGGCAAGTTCGTCCTCGGTGGCCCGATGGGTGACGCCGGTTTGACCGGCCGCAAGATCATCGTCGACACCTACGGCGGAATGGCTCGCCACGGTGGCGGCGCGTTCTCCGGCAAGGACCCGTCAAAGGTCGACCGCAGCGCTGCCTACGCCATGCGCTGGGTGGCCAAGAACGCTGTTGCCGCAGGTCTGGCCGACCGCATCGAGGTTCAGGTCGCCTACGCCATCGGCAAGGCAGCTCCGGTCGGACTCTTCGTCGAAACCTTCGGCACCGAGAAGACCGATCCGGCACGGATCCAGAAGGCGATCACCGAGATCTTCGACCTGCGTCCGGGAGCGATCATCCGCGACCTCGACCTGCTGCGCCCGATCTACGCGCAGACGGCGGCATACGGTCACTTCGGTCGCACCGACATCGACCTCCCGTGGGAGAGCACCGATCGCGCCGACAAGCTGCGTAGCGCAGCTGGTCTCTGATCACTGACGTACAGACGGGGCGCGGGTGGGCGCGGAAAGAGTAGCGGCAGAAGTCGATCCGGTCGCCCGGGTGCTGCCGATGCTCCCGCTCGCTCACCTCGACCGTGAATTCGACTACCTCGTTCCTCGTGAACTCGAAGCGGATGCGCAGCCCGGAGTCCGGGTGCGCATCCGCTTCGCTGGTCGTCTGGTGGACGGTTTCATCGTCTCGCGCGAGGCGACCAGTGACCATCAGGGGAAGTTCGGCTGGCTCGAACGCGTCATCTCGTCCGAGCGGGTCTTGACGGCCGAAATCGCGCAAGTCGTCGATCGTGTGGCGGAGCGTTATGCCGGAACCCGCGCCGATGTTCTCCGTTTGGCGGTACCGCCGCGCCACGCGAAGGTCGAGGCGGAACCGTGGGAGCCCGCCGAGCCGCCGTCCGCTCCTGAACCGATCGAAAATGGTTGGCATCTCTACAGATTCGGTGACGCCTTCCTGTCCGCGATTCGCGAGTCGAAAAGCCCGCGTGCGGTCTGGCAGGCGTTGCCTGGTGAAAACTGGCCACTGCGCCTGGCCGAACTGGCCGGGGCCGTAGCGGCAAGTGGTAAATCCGCGATCCTGGTTGTGCCCGATCAACGCGACCTGGACCGCGTCGTCGCCGCATGTACCGAACTCTCCGGAGCGGATGCAGTGGTGGGTCTGTCCGCAGGCCTGGGGCCGGCCATGCGATATCGGAGGTGGCTCGCTGCACTGCGCGGGACCGCCCGGATCGTCGTCGGCACACGGAGTGCTGTTTTTGCGCCGACGCCCGAGACCGGTCTTGTCGTCGTCTGGGACGACGGCGACGACAACTTGTCCGAGCCGCGGTCGCCGTATCCACATGCCCGCGAAGTTGCCGTCCTGCGTGGCTACGTCGCCGGGTGCGCCGTCGTGATCGGTGGGTTCTCCCGTACGGCAGAAGCGCAGGTACTCGTCGACTCGGGATGGGCGCACGATCTGGTCGCTACGCGGGACGTCGTTCGTGCCCACGCACCCAAGATCACCGCGCTTGCCGACAGCGATCAAGCCTTGGCCCGCGATCCGGGAGCCAGAGCGGCTCGTTTGCCCGCTATTGCATTCGCGGCCGCCCGGCGCGCTCTGGGTGAGGGCAACGGAGTCCTGGTGCAGGTGCCTCGGCGGGGGTACGTACCGACCCTGGCCTGCGGAAAGTGCCGTGCCCCGGCACGGTGCCGTCGGTGTAACGGCCCACTGGCTCTTCCCGCTGCGGCAGGTCCCGACGGCGCCGGGACACCGGCGTGCCGCTGGTGCGGGGTTGCCGATGCCGCCTACCGATGTCACGCGTGCGGGGCGAAAGCGTTGCGCGCGGTGGTGGTCGGTGCCGGCCGGACCGCCGAAGAACTCGGGCGGGCGTTTCCCGGTGTGAAAGTTGTTCTGTCCGGGGGCAGTGACGTGGTCAAGGAACTGCCACACGGGCCCGCGTTGGTGGTCTCGACAGTGGGTGCGGAGCCGGTGATGACCGGCGGCTACGGCGCCGCGCTCTTGCTCGACGGTTGGGCACTGCTCGGCCGGCCCGATCTTCGTGCCGCCGAGGAAACGCTCAGACGCTGGATGTCGGCTGCTGCCATGGTGATTCCGCTGTCCGAAGGTGGTGAAGTTGTGGTTGTCGCAGACTCGGGTATCCCGACGGTGCAGGCGTTGGTCCGATGGGATCCAGTGGGGCACGCACAGTCTCAATTCGAGGAACGGGACGAGGTCGGCTTTCCTCCGGCCGTTCACATGGCTGCGATCGACGGAGGATCCGCAGCAATTGCGGAGTTGGTGGACTCAGCTGATCTGCCGGCAAGTGCTGTACTGCTCGGACCAGTGGAACTGCCTGCGGGGGAGAGGCTTCCGTATTCCGGTGAGGACGAGAGCGGTGTCGCGCCGGAGCGAATGCTGGTCCGCGTTCCACGCAAGGACGGTCGCGGCCTTGCGGACGCTCTGGCACATGCGAGGGCCGCGCGCAGTGCGCGGAAGTCTTCGGGTCCGGTCCGCATTCAGATCGACCCACGCCGCATCGGCTGAGTTTCGAGTTGTCGGAGGAATCCTTGCGCTACCCGATATGACGATATATCGTCGAACTATCAACGATAGTGATGGAGGTTCGACGATGGATGCAAGTTTCCCGAACGAGGGGATGTTCGGCCGGCGCGGTTTCTTCGGCGGTTTCGGCCGTGAGCAACGGCCACCATTTGTGATGTGGGTGCCGACGGACGACGGCGCGTCGGGCGATGGTCCCGGCGATCGAGACGATGGACGGCGCGGTCGACCGCACGAGCGGCCAGGCTTCGGTGACATGCCACGCAGAGGCCACCGGCGGGGGCGTTTCGGTCCAGACGGCGGACCCGGCCCCGGCTTCGGTCCGGGCGCTCAGTTCGGTCGCGGGCGAGGACGTGGCGGACGAGGTCGTCGAGGAGATGTGCGCGCTGCGATTCTGCTGTTGATCGCGGAAGAGCCGATGCACGGCTACGAATTGATTCAGCAGATCGTCGAGCGCAGCGGCGGCGTCTGGAAGCCGAGTCCGGGTTCCATCTATCCCGCGCTGTCCCAACTCGAGGACGAAGGACTCGTCATCATCGAAAAGGTCGCCGGCCGCAAGACTGCCATGCTGACCGAGGAAGGCGTCGCATACGTCGAGGAGCATCGCGCCGATCTCGGGGCGCCGTGGGATGACGTTCGTCTCAGCGTAGGGGAGCCGGAGCAGGACCTTCGTGAACTGATCGGACAGTTGATGGGCGCGGCCGGTCAAGTGGCCGCTGTAGGCACGCCCGCGCAGGTCAAGGCCGCAGCCGACGTGCTGGTCGAGGCACGCAAGTCGCTGTACCGAGTGCTTGCCGGCGATGATGCCGGCGAAGGCGGCAATTGAGACGTCGGATACCTACTGTTCGGTAGGGTATGCGCCTCGAAGTTTCTGGTGTTACGGTCAGCTCCCTCGTAGGATCAGAGCAGGAGCAGGAACAATGGCTGGCGTCAAACGGTCTGTGGGACTGACATTTTCGGTAGCAGTGGCGCTGCTGATCGGAGCACCGCCGGCGATATCGGGTGCCGCACCGACGCTTCCGTCTGCGAGTGCCGACGCGATGGACGTTCCTCTCGACATCGGTCCGGGTCAGGCGACCCGTTCCGTTGCTACGGCATATGCGCATGCTCATCCAGGATCCGCACCTGCCGGATCGAACGATTTCGGCTGTGAGCCTTCCGACACGCATCCCCGACCGGTTGTACTCGCCCACGGAACCGACACCGAGGCGTACGCGGATTGGGCGGCCCTGTCGCCGGCACTGGCAGCTGACGGCTACTGCGTCTTCGCCCTCAATTACGGCGGTGCGATCAAAGAAGAAGACGGGGACGTCGCACACGAGACCTACGGCGTCGGCGACATAGTCGGTAGTGCCACCGCGTTCGGTTCTTTCGTCGATCAGGTGCTGACCGCGACCGGAGCGGACAAGGTCGACGTGATCGGCTACTCCCAAGGCGCGACGGTGACGCGGTACTACGTCAACAAGATGGGCGGCGACGCCTACGTCGATCATTGGGTCGGTTTGGCTTCGCCGACATACGGTGGGGTGATGTTCGGGTTGGTTCCCATTGTCCGTGCGATCCCCGGCGGAGAAGACTTTGTCGAAGACGTCTTTTCGCGAGCTGTCCGCGAGCAGATGCAAGGGTCGGATATGTTGAACACCCTCAACGCCGGCGGTGACACCGTACCCGGAGTGCGCTACACGACCATCGGGTCCACTGTCGACGAGATGATCCAGCCGTCCTCGAACATCGCGCTCCGCGGTGCCGGCGCAGAAAACATCGTCCTCCAGGATCTGTGCCCGTCTAACCTGACCGGCCACTTCCGCATGCCGTACGACCCCTACGTGATCGACGTCATCCGGACGGTCCTCGACCCCGATGCCGAGCGGCACGCTTCGTGCAGCGTGGTGCCGCTCGGCACGGATATTCCGCAAGTGGTCATCGACGCAAATTCGTGAGCTGCAAATTCGTGAGCTGCTAACTCGTGAGCACCGAGATCACGTGGGTCGGGATGTTTACTCGGCGAGCTTGGCAGCGGCCTGCGCCCACAGGAAGAACTTGTTCGTTCCGAGGTCGCGGACGGTCTTGATGTTGAACGCTGCCTTCAAATGTTCTGCGTCCGAATCGCTTACGCCGTTGAGTGCCGCGACCGGGGCGTCCGCCAATTCTTCGACGGACTTTCCTGCGTAGGCCTTGTCGAACTTACTGTCGATGCCTGCCATCTAAGTTCCTCCGTGTGATCGGTGTATCCCGTATCAGCCTCCGCCGAGTGGCGACGACAGAAACAGTCAATACCGAGGACCGGTGAATGTGCAGGGTTCTGATCAAAGAAATTGCTGAGAAAGTGGTTCGGTGTGGCGCGAGGTAGGTCGTAGCTCTCGCAGTCCTTAGACTGACAGTTCCACCCACCGACACATCCGGGAGCATTTTCGTGAGTTGCAGTCCACCGCGTTCGACAGGCCGATCGGCTGATCAGAGTCCGAAGAGCCCAACGAAACGGGAGAGCTGACATGCGCGTCGTGTTCGCCGGAACACCCGAACCCGCGGTTCCTTCACTGCGTCGGCTCATCGAATCCGCCAACCACGAAGTGGTAGCCGTCGTCACGCGTCCGGACGCTGTGGCGGGCCGCGGTCGAAAAGTCACCCGATCGCCGATCGGTCTGCTTGCCGACGAGCACGGCATCCCGGTGCTGACGCCGGCCAAGGCGTCCGATCCCGACTTCGCGGCCGAACTCGCCCGCCTCGAACCGGACTGTGCACCCGTCGTCGCCTACGGAAACCTGTTGCCGCAGAACGTCCTCGACATTCCGAAATACGGTTGGGTCAATCTGCATTTCTCGTTGCTTCCCGCGTGGCGCGGCGCCGCGCCGGTGCAGGCCGCGATCAGTGCCGGTGACGAGGTGACGGGCGCCAGCGCGTTCCGTTTGGAAGCCGGGATGGATACCGGTCCCGTGTACGGAGTGATGACCGAGCGGATTCGCGACAACGATACGGCGGGCGACCTGCTCGGACGTCTCGCGGAAAACGGCGCTGCCCTCCTCGAATCGGTACTCGACGGACTCGAGGCCGGCGAGATCAACGCGGTTCCGCAGTCTGCCGACGGCGTCTCGTACGCCCCCAAGGTGACGGTGGACGCGGCCCGCGTGCGGTGGGAACTGCCCGCTCCCACAGTGGACCGGCATATCCGAGCCGTCACACCCGCACCCGGGGCATGGACGATGATCGGTGATCTTCGAGTCAAGGTCGGCCCGATCACCGTCACGGACGAGACCCTGGCAGTCGGTGAGATCTCGGTACGCAAGGATGGTCTGTACATCGGTACCGCGACCACCGCGGTGCGACTCGGGCAGATTCAGCCCCCGGGCAAGAAATTGATGTCGGCAGGGGACTGGGCACGCGGTGCCCGACTCGACGCGGAGGTACGAGCACAGTGACCGAATCACGACGACCGGCACGGCGGACACAGGGTCCCGGAGCCAAGAACGGCGGCGGCGCCAAGAACACCAAGCCGAAGCAGGCCAAGCGGCCTGATCCGGCAACCGCCGGGCTCGATCAACCGCGTCTGGCGGCGCGTGACGTCCTGCGCGCGGTCCGTGAGCGTGACGCGTACGCGAACCTGGTTCTGCCCGGGCTCCTGCGTGACCGCAAACTCGACGCACGCGACGCTGCGCTGGCAACCGAACTGGCGTACGGCGCGGCACGTGCTCAGGGACTGCTGGATGCGGTGATCGCCCATGCAGCGGGTCGGCCGATCGAAGAGATCGACGGAACTCTGCTCGATGTTCTCCGACTCGGCTCGTACCAATTGCTGCGCACTCGTGTCGCACCGCACGCTGCCGTCGCAACTTCGGTCGATCTGGTCCGCGCCGAAAACGGCCAGGGCCGAGCAGGATTCGTCAATGCGGTCCTGCGCCGTGTTTCCGAACGCACCCAGGAGGAGTGGGTCGAGCTGCTGGCCCCGAAGGACCCGGTCGGCCGGCTCGCCTTCGAGCACGCTCACCCCCTGTGGATCGCGCAGGTATTTGCCGACGCGCTCGGCGCTGCTGCCGGTGAACTCGAAGACGTCCTGATCGCCGACGACGCCCGCCCTGCAGTACACCTCGTCGCCCGCCCCGGCGAGATCTCCGCCGAGGAGCTTGCACTGGTGACCGGCGGCGAGATCGGGCCGTACTCGCCGTACGCCGTGCATCTCGACGGCGGTGACCCCGGACAGCTCGAGGCGGTCCGCCAAGGCTTGGCGGGCGTGCAGGACGAGGGCAGTCAGCTGGTGGCCCGCGCCCTCAGCATTGCTCCTCTCGAAGGTGAAGACTCCGGACGCTGGCTCGACCTCTGTGCAGGTCCAGGAGGAAAAGCGGCACTTCTCGGTGCTCTTGCCGGCATTGAAGGTGGTCGACTCGACGCCGTCGAGCCCGTCGAACATCGCGCCGAACTGATCCGCAAGACCACTCGCGAACTTCCCGTCGACGTACACGTGGCGGACGGCCGCGAATCCGGGCTCGAACCCGGATACGACCGCATCCTCGTCGACGCTCCCTGCACCGGGTTGGGTGCGCTGCGTCGGCGCCCGGAGGCACGTTGGCGTCGCCAGCCGTCCGATGTGGCTCCGCTCGTGAAGTTACAGCGTGAATTGCTCGCTGCCGCAATCGAACTGGTTCGCCCCGGCGGAGTGGTGCTGTACTCCACGTGCTCGCCGCACTTGTCGGAAACGCTGGCAGTGGTCGCCGATGCAGTGCGACGTCACGGCGTCGTGGAACTCGACACCAAGGAATTGGTGCCAGGTGTCCCAGACGTCGGCGACGGATCGTCGGTTCAGTTGTGGCCGCACCGACACGGGACCGATGCGATGTTCATGGCCGCTTTGCGCAAGCCGCTGGCCTGATCGGATGACTTCTGGGCATCGGTAGTCGTATGGTGCCTACATGGTTACGTGGGAACAGGTTGTAGTACTGGGTTCGGCTCTTCCCTCCGTGGAAGAGTCGACCTCGTACAACACCCCGGCACTCAAGGTGGCAGGTAAGACTTTTGCGCGGCTCCGCACCGAAGCGGAGGGCGCTTTGGTCGTGATGTGCGGTCTGGACGAGAAGGAGGCGCTACTCGCCAGTGGTGAGGCGGCTTTCTTCACCACCGATCACTATCACGGGCACGGCTCGATCCTCGTGCACCTCGAACTGATCGACGAGGTGCAGTTGGGTGAGATGCTCGAAGACGCGTGGCGGATCAAGGCACCGGCCAAGGTGCGAAAGCTCCACACCGTCGTCAAGAACTGATCTGATTGCACCGGCTCCGATGTGCATGCACGGTCGGCAATGAGACACAGCTAAACTCGGCGTCGTGGCTTCCCCGATGATTGCACCGTCCATTCTGTCCGCAGATTTTGCTCGACTCGCTGATGAAGCGACTGCCGTGTCCGGCTCCGACTGGCTTCACGTCGACGTGATGGACGCGCATTTCGTTCCCAATCTCACGCTTGGTCTGCCGGTGGTCGAGAGTCTGCTGAAGGCGACGGATATTCCGCTCGACTGCCATCTCATGATCGAGAATCCGGAGCGCTGGGCGCCGCCGTACGCCGAGGCCGGTGCGTACAACGTCACGTTCCACGCCGAGGCCACCGACGATCCGCGTTCGGTTGCCCGCGATATTCGTGCAGCTGGTGCCAAGGCGGGGCTGAGCATCAAGCCTGGAACCCCGATCGACGACTACCTGGAAATCCTCAAGGACTTCGACACCCTCTTGATCATGAGCGTCGAACCCGGATTCGGTGGTCAGTCCTTCATGCCTCAGGTGCTCGACAAGGCACGCGCAGTTCGAAAGCTCGTCGACTCGGGTGAGCTGACGCTCCTTGTCGAAATCGACGGCGGCATCAACGCTTCCACGATCGAGCAGGCCGCTGAAGCAGGGATCGACTGCTTCGTCGCCGGTTCGGCGGTGTACGGAGCGAGTGATCCCGGTGAGGCGGTGCGCAAGCTGCGCGCGCAGGCCGCCTCGGCGTCGCCGCACCTGACGCTGTCGGTCTGAGCCGCTCGATGGCAAAGGGTGGACAGGCGTCGACGGCTGATCTCGACGCCGCGATGCAGATCGCGCTGGCCGCAGCTGATTCCGCGCGCGGATTCACCAGCCCCAACCCACCGGTCGGCGCGGTCATCCTCGCTGCCGACGGAACCATCGCGGGCGTCGGTATGACGCAACCGCCCGGTGGACCGCACGCGGAGGTCGTGGCTCTCGACGAGGCCGGCGATGCGGCACGTGGCGGTACGGCAGTGGTGACACTGGAACCGTGCAATCACCAGGGACGAACCGGCCCTTGCTCACAGGCATTGATCGATGCCGGAGTCTCGGCGGTTGTCTACGCCGTCGGTGATCCCAATCCCGAGGCTTCCGGCGGCGCAGCGACGCTCATGCGCGCTGGAATCAGCGTCACGGCCGGACTGCGAGCACCCGAGGTGGAAGCTGGTCCACTGCGGGCCTGGCTGCACAAACAGCGCACCGGTCGCCCGCACATCACGTGGAAGTACGCGGCCAGTCTGGACGGACGCAGCGCCGCCGAGGACGGAACGAGTCAGTGGATCACCGGTCCGCAGGCGAGGGCGCGCGTGCATGCGCAGCGAGCGCAGATCGATGCGATCGTGGTCGGTACCGGCACCGTGTTCGCCGACGATCCGTGGCTGACCGCACGTCAGCCCACCGGTGAGCTCGCGGCGCACCAGCCCGTTCGCGTCGTCGTCGGAAAGCGCGAAATACCCTCGACGGCAAGCATTCTCGACGACACCGCACCGACTCTGGTGCTCAACACCGACAACGTCGACGAAGTAGTCGAGGCGTTGGGGGAATACACGGACGTACTTCTCGAGGGTGGGCCCCGTCTGGCCGGAGCATTCCTTGCCGCCGGATATGTCGACGTCATAGAGGCATACATCGCTCCGATCCTGCTCGGCGCGGGCGCCTCCGCACTCGTCGATGCCGGAGTGCACACCATCACCGACGCCCACCGATTCCGTTTGGAGTCCGCGGTAACGATCGGCCCCGATATTTTGTTGAGTCTGGTTCCGGAGAGTTCTGCTCCGGGGAACGAGGAGTAGGGCGCGTGTTCACAGGAATTGTGGAAGAACTCGGCGAAATCGTCGCCAAGGAAGAACTGGTCGATGCTGCACGTTTCACGGTGCGCGGGCCACTGGTCACCTCCGACGCCGGTCACGGTGATTCGATCGCGGTCAACGGAGTGTGCCTGACGGTGGTCGACGTGCTTGCCGACGGTTCGTTCACCGCAGATGTCATGCAGGAAACCCTGAACCGCTCGAGCCTGGCGAAATTGGATGTCGGCTCTCGCGTCAACCTCGAGCGTGCCGCGGCGCTGAACAGCCGACTCGGCGGCCACCTGGTTCAAGGGCATGTCGATGGAACAGGCCACGTCATTTCCCGCTCGCCGTCCGAGAACTGGGAGGTAGTGCGGATCGCACTGCCCGACTCCATTTCCCGTTACGTCGTGGAGAAGGGTTCGATCACCGTCGACGGAGTCTCGCTGACGGTCTCCGCGCTGGGCGGAGACCGCGGGTTCGAGTACTTCGAGATCTCGCTGATCCCGACAACGCTCGAGTTGACGACGCTCGGAACCGCTGTGGTCGGTACGCCGGTCAACCTCGAGGTGGACGTGATCGCCAAGTACGTCGAGCGGCTTCACTCTGCCGGTCGGTAGGACCAGGCTGATCGGACCCGTCCGATTGGTCGTAGGGTTGTCAGTGCATCCGTCGGATGCACTCGTTGTATTCGATGA
>NZ_CAURKP010000094.1:0-21527 GCF_963525155.1 uncultured Rhodococcus sp. | reverse complement strand
TTCCGCAGGTCATCGTCGGCGTCGGCCGCGGCGACGATCAACTTGCCGCGGCCGCCAGAGGCGTCCGAGCCCTGCTCTCGTTCTACGGTTCGACGCCCGCATACCGTCCGGTGCTCGACGTCGAAGGGTGGGGCGAGGTCCAACCGGAACTCAATGCCCTGTCGAAGCGAGGTGGCTACACCGAGATGGCGTCGCTGATCACCGATCCGATGCTGACCACACTCGCCGTCGTCGGCACTCCCGAAGAGTGCGCCACCGAGATTCGGCGGCGGTTCGGCGAACATGCCGACGAAGTGTGCTGCTATTTCCCCGGTTACGACGTAGAACCGTCAGACGTGGCGTCGATGATCTCGTCTCTCACCTGAACCCGGTCGAACTTCTTGATCAGGCCCCCAAGGTACGGGCCAGCTCGGTCAACGACTCCCGGGCAGCACGCAGGCTCGCGTCACCCTGCTCGATCAGAGGTGCCATCGCCGGAATACGTTGCGCCAAAGTCAGTTCCGCGGTGATGACGGAGACATCCATTCCCATCGACACCCCGAGCACCTGAACGAGTGGCGGGACGGTGTGATCGTTGGCCTCGTTTCCCGAGCCCGGCGCATAGGTGTTTCCGCGGCTGGAGACGATCACCACCGGCTTACCTGCCAGAGGCTGAGTACGCGTGTCGAAAGGCACCGTAGTCCCCAGGACGTGTACGTAGTCGATCCACGCCTTCAACGTGGACGGGATCGACCAGTTGTACATCGGCGCACCGATCACGACGACGTCTGCAGCGGTGAGTTGCTCGATGACCCGAGCCTGGAGTGCTTCCGCGGCGGGATCCGGAATCTCGCCCTCGACTCGCAAGCGTGGTGCATAGTGCAGGGCCGCGTCCGCGAGGTGCGGCAAGGGATCCCGGTGCAGGTCCAACGTCACCGTCGTGTGATCCGGACTGTTCTTCGACCACTGCTGAGCGAACAGTGCGGTCAGATCACGTGAGGTCGAGTGGTGGAGTTCGGCGGACGAATCGATGAGAAGTAGCTGTGGCATCCCTCATCACTACCAGAGCGCGCTCAACTCTTCTCCGCGGCTAGATCGGATTCCGCCGCGTACTGCGCCAGCAGGACTCGTTCGCGCTCGCGACGCGGATAGAAGAACGTCACCACCGCGGCACCGGCACACACGATGATGATCGCCGCGATGTAGGCGTTTGTATCCCCGTCCAGGAAGGCGTTTTTGGCGGCGGTCATGATTTGCTCCGCGTATTGCGGGTAGCGTTCCGCCAGAACTTCGGCGCTGGAGAAGGATTTGGTGAGCGCGGCCTGAGTTTCGGGAGTCACTTCGGATGCGTTCGGCGAGGACGAGATCGCATTTCCCAACGATTTTGCGTACCCGGCCGTGAGTATTCCGCCGAGAATCGACTGCATGATGGCGCCGCCCAGGTCGCGTTGCAGGTCCGAGGTTCCCGACGCCATACCAGCGCGGTGCACGGGAACGGATCCGGTCAGCGAACGCGATGCCGGTGTGCCGGCCAGACCGACGCCGATGCCGACAAGCGCATAGGCCAACGCGACCTGCCAATACTGTGTGCTTTCGTTCCACAGGAACAGCGCGACGAACAACCCGAGAACCACGAACAGGTAGCCGGCGAGCAGCGTGACGCGGGCGCCGTACCTTTCGATCATGGTCGCCGAGCGCGGCGCAACGATCACCATCGCCAGCGCAGCCGGAATGATCGCCGCACCGGCTGCCAGCGTCGAGTACCCGAGGACGTTCTGCAGGAACTGCTGGCCGATGAACATCGCGCCCATGAGCGAACCGAACACGACCAACCCACCCACCGCCGCGACCCAGAAGGTCGGGCGCGCAGCTACGTGAAGATCGAACAGCGGATTGACCGCGCGTCGCTGTTGCAGGAAGAACCCGATACCCGCGACAACTGCTATCGCCCCGAGCACCAGAGCCAACGTGCCCGAACCCTTCACCGGCGCAAAGTTGATGGACAATACCAGCGCCCCGATGAAGACGATCGACACTATGCCGCCGAGGTGATCGACTCGCTCGGTCGTCTCGTTGACGTGAGCGGGAACCAACACCAGGGAACAGATCAGTGCCACAAGGGCCAAGGGAAGGGTGACGAAGAAGACCGAACCCCAGTGAAACTGCTCGAGCAGCGCCCCCGAGACGATCGGACCGAGTGCTGAAATCGCGCCACCGATTGCCGACCACATGGCAATCGCCTTGGTTCGTGCCGGTCCGGCCCACAACGCCGTGATGATTGCCAGCGTGGTCGGGAACGCCAGACCTGCCGAGACGCCTCCGACTATCCGAGCGAGGAACAGCACTTCGAAGTTCCCGGCGAATCCCGCCACGATCGACGCCGGAATGGACAGCGCCATGCCGGTGACCAGCAACATCTTGCGGCCGTATCGGTCTCCCAAGGCCCCCAGGTAGAGCACCGTTCCGGCCAGGCCCAGCGAGTAGCCGACCGCGATCAGGTTCAGTTGCGTCTGACTGGCGTCGAAAGCCCGCCCGATATCGGGCAAAGCGACATTCGCGACCGAGAGATTGAGGTTCGCGACCGCAGCGACCAGGATGAGCGTCCCCAGGACGAGGGTGGCTCGATCCGGTGAAGCGGACTTGATGTCACTCGCCATGCGCGTGCTCCCATCGAGGTGGGACCCGAACCTGGGAGTTATGTCCGGATCATCCCGAACTCAAGATAGAACCCTCGTCCGGCGCTCGCATAGTGAACGGGTCCCTATTCGGGCACAATTTCAGCCAGGACGCCCTCGGCGCTGCGGGCGGCGACCAGGCAGGCGCGCGAGGTGAACCTGTCGAAGAGCGGATGTCTGGACAACTCGCGCCATCTGCGGACAGCCGCCGTGGCCCGCGCACGCTGCACCTCCGGCGATTCTTCCGGTTCGCAGCCTAACCGGTCACTTGCCCGGATTCCGTAGCCGCCGATCAGTCTTTGCAGTTGTGCCAGGTCGTCGGGTGGCAGATCCGTGTGTACCGAACGAAGACGCCCGAGCAGGCGAAGTTCGTGAAAGCCGTGAACATCGGCAAGCAACCGTTGCGCCTCCGCCGCGATCTGATCGCCTTCCTCGCTCGGATCGGCTTCGAGGATTCTTCCCAGCGTCACCAGCGCCGTGTGCGATTTGAGCTGATCTGCCCGCTGCCCGAATTGAACGTCGATCACCTGACGCAGTTCGTCCAGGCCGCTGCGCTCCAACAATTCGGCCGCCAGGGACGGTGAATCGGTCGCCCCCAACTTGATCGACGTCACGGCGAGGCGAATTCCGAAGAGCCCGAACCGATCGGCCAATTGCGCCCGCATCGCCGCATCGACCGGCAGCGGACTGTCCTGCCTGGCAAAGCGATCCGCGGAGAGCAGTGCAAGGCTCAGATCCTCGGCCGGAACCTGCGCGAGCGCCGAGAAGGCCGCGAACTCGCTCTGCCTCATCGTCCGAGCAGCGAGCGCGAGTAGACCTGCCACCGGAACCACCGACTGGCACAGGCCGGTTCGCTCCAACTCCTCGGCGAATCGCGCCGCGACGTCCTTCGCCGAAGACAACGCGTCGAGCCTGCCTGCGCCGACCTCATCGGCACGCGAGAGAACTCCGATCACTCCGAGTGGCCCGGATTCTCCGCCCACGTGATCCGCGATCTTCCCGAGGAACTGCATGTCACTGGCGTTGAGAGCCCGCAGGAGGTAGACCACTGCATCCGCGCCCGGTGCCTCACCGTCGGGAACGAGCATGTCCCAGGTGCGGGCCGAGACCTCGGTCGAGAGCGACGAGGTGCCCGGTGTGTCGATGATCGTCGTACGAGCCAATGCCGAAGACGGCCAGTCGACGTCGATGCGGTCCACCGAGTCTGCGGTGTACTCGCCCAGATCGAACGTGAGCCTGCCGTCGCGGCGCGTCACCGGCACGTTGAACTCGGCACCGTTCTCGGCCGTCGCGGTCACCTGCGGCGTCGTCCCGTTCCGATACCAGGTGACGACGCGTGTGCATTCCGTCGCGTCGGTAGGCGCTATATCCTGTCCGACAAGCGAATTGAGCAGCGTCGACTTACCCGCTTTGAGGGAGCCGGCGAGCGCCACCCGGAGTGGCTCGTCGAGCCTGGCCGCACATTCTTCCAACTGGGCGCGCGTCTGCGGCTGATCGGCGTAGGCACGTCTGGCGTGGTCGATCAGGGCGTGTGCCGACTCCACTGCGGTCACGGTGGTCGTGGCATTCATGTGTTGGTCACCTTTGCCGAGGCAGGAGCGGGAGTTTCGCCGATCAGCGTTCCGGCAACGGCGTCGAACTCCGCGACGACGCGCATGTCGGTCTCCAGACGCTTGATCCGAGCGGCATGTTCACTCGACTCCAACTGCGCGGCTTCCTGAGTGGCGCGGAGGGATTCGTTGATCGAGCGCAACGCCTGCTCGGCGATGTCGGTGAAGTGATCACGCAACAGCCGCTGCACCAGGCGTAGGCGATCCTTCGACTCCTTGCCCACCTGGAAGCTGACGTCGTCGGCAAACCGTCGGATGGCCGCTTTCGCCTCAGCGCGACGCTTGAGTACCTGAGCCTGCTTGTCTTCACGATAAGCCTTGGTGCCCAGCAGAACCCCGGCGCCGATGGAGATCGGGTTGACCAGAGCCATGCCCATCATCGTGGTGATCAAGCCGAACATGAGCACGCCGCCGTACGAGCCGCGCATGCCGACCAGGACTTTCTGAGTGATGCCGATTCGGCCGGATTCGAGGTCCGCCAATGCACCGACCGGTTCCAGGAAACCGTCGGTGTCGGCGACGTCGAGATGCGGGAGCGCGACGTCACCGGTCTCCGCAAAGTGCTGCGCCACAACTTCTGCCAGCCACTGTGCGCGATCATGCGCCCACACGAAGTTGTCACCGATCGCGGTGGCAATCTCCTGTTCGAGCCACTCCCCCACGACGTCCCAGTCCTTACCGGGATCGCCTTCGTCGACCGTCTCCTCGGCCTGGCGGGTCACCCGGCGCAACCGGTCCCGGAGGTCGTGATCGATGTCGGCGGCGAGGTCTGCGATGCCGTCACCGAGGCTCTGCTGCCACAGTGAGGTCTTCTTGTGCAGTTCCTCGGCCGCTGCCCGGGCACGCTGCAGTCCCGCGACCGCTGCCTGAGCGGTCGACGGATCCTTCAGCGCCGCAAGCTCACTGCCCATCTCCAACGTCAGATGTGCTGCCGCAGAACGCACATCCATCGCAACTGCGCGTCGAGTATTCGATTCGGCACGCGCAACGACGTTGTCCCGCAAGAACTGATAGAGGTCCAAGAATCCGGATTCCGCTTCGAGTTCCTTGTCCCCCAGCCTCAGCGCGTGCGAGCGCAGTACCGAGGAGATCGGAATGAGCGGCAGATCCAACCCGGCACGCTGGAGATGTCCGCGATCGGCGTCGAGGATCTGCCGCCAGTGCGGGTACAGATCGGTCTTGCTGATCAGCCCGGCTACCGCAGGACACAGATTGACGACCTGGCGGATGAATCCCAGCTCCGGTTCGGTGAACTCCTGGCTGGAGTCCGACAGAACCAACACTGCATCGGCCGCAGTGATCAATCCCAATGTTCCTGCAGCATGAGGATTTCCATGACCGCCGACACCAGGGGTGTCGATCAGAACCAAACCGTCGGCCAACAGCGGACTGGGAACACCCACTTCCACACGCAGAACCTCACGCCCTTCGGCGCGAGGCGTGGCCGGGGTGATCCCCATCAGTTCCTCGAGCGGGAGGGGCACCCGAATGGGCGCCGCACCCGGATCGGCGAGAATCAGTTCGGCGACCGCGGTCTCCGCGTACTGAACTACCGTCGCCACGGCCGTGGTCTCGTCGTCACCGACCGAGCACACGTCGATGCCTAGCAGAGAATTGACGAACTGGCTCTTGCCCTGCTTGAGGGGTCCGACCACCACGATGCGAATACGCGGGTCGTTGACTCTCACCTGAGCGTTCTCGAGTCGGCGCACCAGATCCGTGCGCCCGAAATCCTTCGCCACGACGGCTGTTCGTTCGAGCAACGACGCCGTCGACGACGCGACGCGCGCCTTCCGGCTGCTTACCTGACTCGCTGAATCACTCATGAGCTACGTTGACCCGCAATTCTTCCCGACTCGAATATCCGGCCCTGCGAACGCATAGCGCGCGCAGGGCCGGATTTGTTACATCAGGTCATTTTGACCGATTTCAGTTCCTGCGTCAGCAGATCAGGGATGCAGGTGATCGACAACCGCAACCGGGTCGATGTGATCGACCGGCGCTGCAACCGAATCCTCGGCGAAGAGCGAGTGTTCGGTATCGGCGCTCAGACCCGAAGTGGAACCCGAACCGAAAGCATCGGTCGCATCGATCGACGACCACGGGTTCAGCGCACCGGTCAACGAACTCGTCAGGTCCGACACTCCGCTCACTGCTCCACCGAGAGATCCGCCCAGGTCAGCGACTCCACCGCCGCCAACGGTACCGCCACCGTCGACTGTGCCACCGGCAGCTGCGGCTGCGTCGGCACCGATCGAACCGGTCACGTCGGTGACTGCTCCGACAGCCCCGCCGAGCGATCCGCCGAGATCAGTGACGCCGTTCAGTGCGCCGCCGAGCGATCCGCTCAAGCCGGCCGCAGCGTTCGTGGCTGCTTCGAGACCTGCTGTTGCGTCGAGACCTGCTGTTGCGTCCAGAGCACCGCCCACAGTTGCTCCGAGATCACCGGTCACAGCGCCGAGGTTCAGGCCGTCCGCCGCGATGCTTCCGAGGTCGACGGAAGGCAGTTCAGCGGAGATCGGGCCGAGGTTCACTGCGCCGAGGTCGACGGAGGGCAAGTCGGCACCGATCGAACCGGTCTCGATTCCGCCGAGGTTCAGTGCCGTGTCCAGCGCTCCACCGAGTGCACCTTCGGCACCGAGAACGCTGTCGAGAGAGCCCCCCAGCCCGAGGCCCGCGCCCAGCGCACCGTCCAGCGCGCCGGTCAGGTCCGTGCCCACGGAACCGACAGCACCCAAGCCGCCTGCACCTGCGAGAGCGGTGTCGAGAGCCGCAGCGACACCGGCTGCCAAGCCTGCTTCACCGCCCAGACCGAGTGCACCACCGAGGTCGATTCCGGTAAGTCCGCCTGCACCCAGCGCTGCGTCGAGAGCGCCGCCGAGACCGCCCGCGAGCCCGGCATCGACGCCGAGTGCCGAACCGAGAACACCCTCGAGGGCCGTCGACAGATTCGCGCCTCCGCCCAGAGCTGCCGCGAGGTCTGCGCCGAGACCACCTTCGAGGTCGAGTGCTCCCCCGAGCAGTCCACCGAGTGCGCCACCAAGGTCGGCTCCGACCGTTCCCCCGGCACCGAGGGCGCCGGAGAGTGCCGCGCTGAGCTGCGCGCCGAGGTCTGCGCCGCCGCCGAGTACGGCGTCGAGGTCGAGTCCGCCGCCGAGACCCAGTGCTGCGTCGAGTGCGCCGCCCAATGCAGTTTCCAGACCGCCGCCGACGCCGAGTGCTCCGCCGAGGGCGCCACTCAGGGCAGCACCGAGATCGAGGCCGCCCGCGATATCGGTGAGAACGCTGACATCCGTGATCGCGCCGAGGACGCCACCGAGCGATGCACCCAGATCGGCGCCGATCGTGCCGCCGGCTCCCAGGACGCCCGAGAGCGCGCCGGACAATGCCGTGCTGAGGTCGCCTGTCAGAGCGCCGGCAAGATCCAGGCCGCCGCCGAGTGCAAGAGCGGATTCCAGTGCGCCGGTCAGGCTCGCGCCCAGTTCGCCGCCGATGTCAAGGAGACCGCTGAGGTCTGCTGCGCCGCCGAGGAGTCCACCGAGAGCCAGGCCGAGATCGGCTCCGAGGTCACCACCGATGGCGAAGACGGGTGCGAGAGCTCCGCTGAGCCCTGCCGTCAGGTCGAGTCCGCCGACTGCGCCGATCGCGGCGTCGAGGGCTGCTCCCAGCTCCGCAGTCAGACCGCCGGTCACACCGAGGGCGCCGCCCAGAGCCGCGCTGAGCTGTGCGCCCAGATCGAGAGCTCCTTCGAGATCGAGTGCGCCGCCCAAACCGAGACCGGCTTCGATCACAGCGCCGAAGGCTGCGCCGAGTTCGGCACTGATCTCGCCACCGATGGCAAGCGCAGCGCTGAGGGCTGCTGCGAAGTCGCCGACCAGGTCGAACTGGCCGCCGAGGGCGCCTCCGACTCCGATTCCTGCACCGGCGCCGAGACCCAGGCTGCCGCCGAGGCCACCACCGAGACCACCGGTGAGTCCACCACCGAGACCACCGCCGAGTCCGAGACCGCCGCCGATTGCACCGGCAGCGGACGCACCGGCGTTGACGATCGCGGACAGGTCGGCGCCGCCACCGGCAAAGAGTCCGGACTCGGCGACCAGCGGAGCGACCGCGACGATGTCGGCGGGGCTGACGTCGCACAGACCGGCAGCATCGAGTGCCGCGGTCGGGTTGGCGCAGTAGTTGGCAGCTGCCTCGTCGTCACGAAGTAGCCCGAGGATGAATTCGAGTACGGCGTTCGTTGCCATGGCGGGTTCTCCTGAAGTTCGTTGACCGGGTTGTTGCCGGTGGGTAGTTGCCGGTGGTCCGGAAACTGGTGCGCTGCCAGAGGTAGCGAGTGGAATCAACGCTAAGAACTTTTGCGACTGGGGCCAACGGGGAGCACCCCCCTCTTCTCCAGGGACAGGTGGGGAAGCCCCCCATTGGGCTACGCCCGGTCGGAATAGGGGATTTGCCCCGATTAGGGGATCGGTCCCCTACTTCGTCGCGACTCCTCCGATCCGGTAACGATCTAGGTCCTGAAACCGACATCGCAGACAACCGCGACAGTCCTTCTGTCGCCCACGACCAGGGGAGTTCGTTCATGGCGGCAGGGCTCGGCATCAGCATCGGTTCGGCCACTCTCGTAGCTGTCACCGACGGCTCGACCGGTGAAACGCAACAGGTCCGCTTACCCAGTGCGCTGCAATTGGACGACGGATCCGTCATCACCGGATTTGTCGAGCGCGTCGGAGACCCGATTCCGATACTTGCCGCCGACGGTACCGAGTACCGCGGCGAGGCTCTCGCGGCGACGGCTGTCGGCGCACTGGTAGACCAGGCAGGCGGCAACGAAGGGCCAACTGTCGTCCTGGCTCACCCGGTGGGGTGGAACCGCCACACAGCACGCACCATGGAGTCCGCTCTGGACGACGCCGGGGTTCACGGGGCGACTCTCGTCGCCGAACCCGCAGCCGTCATGGCGTGGCTCGCCGCTTCCGGAACTGTCGTCAGCGACGGTCTGACCGTCGTCTACGACCTCGGTGCTCGCTCGCTCGACGTCACGATGATGTCCACGACCGACGGACGAAGCGAGATCTTCGGTAAGCCGCTGCGCAGCGAGGACATCGGCGGCGACGAATTCGATCACCTCGTCACCGTTCACCTGCTCGATGCGGTTTCCGACCAGTTCGCAACCCTTGATCCCTTTGCCCTCGAGACGATTGCAGCGCTGGAAACTCTGCGCGAGCATGCCCGCGCAGCCAAGGAGGAACTTTCCACCGAGACGGAAACCGTTGCCCGCGTGGCGCTTCCCGGTGCCGTCAGCGACGTTCGACTCGTTCGTTCCGAACTCGAAGATCTGATCCGGCCCGCCCTCACCGAATCGGTGGCATTGGTTCGCGAAAGCCTGCGATCTGCCGGCGTCGAGTCCAGTGACGTCAATCAGGTTGTCCTGGCCGGCGGAAGCTCGTCCATTCCCCTTGTCGCCGAACTACTGTCGGCGGAGCTTCGTGTCCCGGTGATCGCCGACGCCGATCCAGCGTCGTGCGCGGCGTCCGGCGCCGCGGCCCTCGCACTCGACGCCAGAGACTCGCAAGTACCGGCCGCCGCCACTGCAGTGATTCCCGCCGAGCCGTCTCGCAAGCCCGCACCAGTTCCCGCCTTCTCCACTCCGCTGCTTGCCGAGCCGACCGAAGAAGAGAACACGGCGACTCGACGCTCGTCGAGGGTCGGCGTCGTTGCTGCAGTGGTGGGAGCATTCATCGTGCTCGCCGCAGGCGGGCTCGGAATCGGAACTGCCATGGACAAGATCAACGTTCCGTCCAGTTCGGCGAACACCACCAGCGAGTCCACCTCCTCGACCGCTTCGACCACCGCGGGCTCTACTCCCGGCAGCACCACGGCAGCGGAAGCGGCAGGCACCGGATCCACGACTGCGAACAACGGCACTCAAAGCAATCAGCCCGGTTCTCCTGCTGCCGCAGGCGGCTCGACGACGGCGCCGGGGGCAGTTCCGGTTGCCGGCGCACCGGCGGGATCCTCGCCCGCACCGGGCGAGACCGCTCCGTCGGCGCCTGCACCCGCCGCACCCGGCGCCCCGGCGCCCGCACCTGCTCCCGCCCCGGCACCAGCACCCGCACCCGCGCCTGGAGCCGGCGTCGGGACCGGTGTCGGTGACGCTGCGACCGGCATCGGAAACGGAGTCGGCGGTCTGGTCGACGGTGTCGGCAACGGAGTCGGCGGCGTGGTCGGAGGTCTCGGTAACGTCGTCGGTGGTGTCGGAAACGTGGTCGGTGGTGTCGTCGGCGGCGTCACCGCACCGATCCGCTGACCGGCGGTCTTTCGATGAACCGTGACAACTGCACCGAATCGTCGTTCATCGCAGGACTTTTGCGCGACGTCGACCTGACTGCATCGCCACTGCGCCTGTTCGTCACCGGGACCGATGCCAGCGCTCGGCCCCAAGTGACGAGGGTTGTTCGGAAGCGAATCGAATCGGGTGACAAGCCCGTGGTCACCGCAGTCACGCATGACGTCCCCGCCGACGCGATTGTGGTGATCGCGGACGCGCAAGCTCTGACCTCCGATGAAATCCGTGCCCTGAAAGAGCTTGTCCAACGTGACGACCTCGGAGTTGTCGTAGCCTCCGATCGGATCGATCCACCACTCGCACCGATCTACTCGAACATCTCGAGTTTCGGCACCGTGTTGCATCTGAACCCGTTGAACCGAAACGATATTCGGAAGATCGCGGCCGAGCGAAGAGTCCCGCTCGACGACCGCACCGTGGTGGCGCTCGAGCATCTGTCCGGTGGTTCCTTCGGGGCGATCGAAGCGTACTTCGCCGCCGCCTCGGCAGGCCGCCTGGAAATGCCGAACGCCATACGCACACACATCCTCCACCAGGTCACCGCTCTGCATCCGATCGAGCGCGAGATCCTCGAAGTTTCACTCGCCGTCCCGGACATCGACGCCTTCGAGCTCGATCTGGGACAGGAGAAGTTCAGCCTCACAGCTGCATTCGACCGGGCACTGGCGACCGGACTGTTCGGTTCGCGATCACCACTCGTCGCGAGCGTGCTCGCCGAGTCGACGAGCACCGGGCGTATCCGCAGCGAGCTGATCAGAATCGTCGAATCACGCGCACACACGAGAACCCTCGATATCGACACAGCACGAAGACTTTTCGACTCCGGCATCCGCCACCGCGATCTCACGGGTGTACTACGAGACGCCGTCGAGGCGAGCACGCCGGCGGTCGCGGCAGATCTCTTTCGCCGCGTGAATTCGATCGAGCCTCTCGGCGTGGCCGACACGCTGCTGTACGCCCAGGTCTCGGCTCGCAGTGGTGACCTCGACACTGCCTGCCGTCTGGCCGATTCCGTCATCGCCGCACCCGATCTCGACGACGCGAGATTGGCTGCGGCGGTGCGAATCCGCGCAGCTTCGTCCGCAGCATGCGGCCAACTCGGCGCCGCTGCAGATCTCTACACCTGGCTGGGGCCAGGGCGCACCGGAAACGAATCCCCCTTCGCCGCAATCACTTTCCTCGGCATCGGCAAGGTCGATGACGCGAACGCCGCGCTCACCGGACACACAGGATCACCGTCGAGCTCGACGGTCGGCGCTACCACACTGGCCAACGGACTGATGCAATCGGTCACCGGGAGCGCGCCGAGTGCGCTCAACACGATGTCGCGCGCACTCTCGCTCCCCGGCGGAGCCGACACATCTGAATTCCAGCCTGATTCCGCCCCGGCGCTGGTAGCTCTCGCACTCCTGCACAACGGCGCCCATGAACGGGCCGCCGCTGTCGTCACGGCCGCGATCGCCGCCGACGACGCAAGCAGCCACACGTGGGCGCGACTTCACCTTCTCGGCGCCTGGATCGCGATGGTCCGCGGGCAGGACGCGATTCTCGAAGACCTACCGCAGGAGGTAGTCCGCGGCCCCCTCCGCGAGCGTGACGCACTGTTTCTGCATGCTCTGATCGTGGGTCTCGCTCGGCGTTCCGGCGATCTCGCCCAGCTGCGTCGAGCTTGGTCGGGCGCGGCAGGCACCCTCTCGTCCTGCAGCGTTGATCTGTTCGATCTGCTTCCCATCGGCGAACTGTGGCTTGCGGCAGTACGGCTCGAGGAGACCGAGCAGGTCGAGCATCTCGTCGACGACGCGCGCTCACTCCTCCGCGCGCTCGGCGAGCCGCCGCTGTGGTCGTCGCCGCTGCATTGGTACGGCGTCCAGGCGTCGATCCTCTCGCAGTCGCCGGCCGATCTCCTCCCACACGCCCATACACTCGCCGAATCAGCCAAAACTCACACTTACGCAGCCGGTTTGGCGATCGCCGGACGCCAGTGGCTCCTACTCATGCAAGGCAACGTCGACGCAGACGATGTCGAAGCCGCCGCACGAACGCTCAGTCGGATCGGACTCCCGTGGGACGCCGCTCGCCTCGCCGGCGAAGCAGCGCTGCGCACCCCGGACACCAAATCGGCCACGGCACTGCTCCACGTTGCGCGCTCGCTACGCACAACGTCGACGGCCGAGACAAGTGCAACCGATACCGCCACAAGTGCGGCGCCACCGTCGGTGTTGACCGAGCGCGAACAAGAAGTTGCCGAACTCGTCGTCGTCGGACTGACGTATCGGGAAATCGGCGAACGACTCTACATCTCCGCTAAAACCGTCGAGCACCATGTCGCACGCATCAAGCGGCGCGTCGGGGCGCAGTCTCGTTCGGAACTGCTCACCATCCTTCGCAGCATGACACCGTCGAACAAGTAGTTAGCTGCATATTGTCCAGAGGGTTGCGTATATCCGCTTAAGTGATAGTTTTCACAGCAATCAGGACATGCCTGCCGAGCAAAGTTCGGTAACTGTGAAACGGGGATCGCTATGAAGTGGGGAGTCGGACTCGCCGTCGGCAACAAACGAAGCATTGCTGCGATCGCGAGACCTGACTCGGAGCTGGTGACCCTCGAACGCGAATCGGTTCTGCACCACGCCCCCGACGGCACCGTGCAGCTAGGCGGAACCGCGGCGGGGTCCTCCGGGTTGCGCGGGTTCCTCGACAGGGTCGGCACCGACGATACCGACAACTTCTCCGAGCACATGACGCGAGGGGAGGAACTGGTAGCGACAGCAATGTATTGCCTGGTCAAGGAAGTCCGATCACTCACCGATCAGAACCTGAACATCTCTGCGGTGATCCCCGCGGGTTGGTCGAGCGATTCCGTCGACGTACTGCGCGGCGCACTCGACAGCATGAATCTCGACGGCGTCGAACTGATTTCAGAAGATGAAGCCTCTGCGGCTTGGCTCGCGGATCCGGACGCCGACGACCGTGCTGCTCGCGGAGCCGCAGCGTTGGCCGCACCCTTCTCGATCACCTCTACCTGTCCCGAACCCCAGCCAACCGATTTTGCCGAGCCAGAGGACACCCCCGAAGAGTTTCCGCCGTTCGTTCTGATCGAACCGGAGCCGGAATCCGGCGTGGAGGCACCGGTCACGAAAGAACCGAGCATCGACGGTTGGCTGAATCGCCAGTGGCGGTCGGAGCGCCGACCGATCATCGCCGCAGCAGCCGCCGCAGTCTTTCTGACCGTGTCGGGTTGCGCGGCCGCGGTCATCATCGGACACACTCCGACCATTTCAGCACCCAGGATTCTCGACGCACAATCTTCCCTGTCCCCCGGGACGGACACAGCTGCCACCCCGACGAGTTCATCCGGGACAGGCACGCAATCAGCGACCTCACCCCCACCGGAAGTACCCGCTCTCGGCGCGCAGCCGACGGCGCAGTCGTGGGCATCCGAAGCGGAATCGACCTCATCCGAATCCCAGCCCATTCCGGTGAGTCCGGGCACCGGTACAGAGAAATCCACTACGGCGAACGTCCCCGCGCAACAGGGATCGCCGATCACCATCCAGATCGATCCCCTTCGGATCGAGAACCTGCCGCCGGTCGTCGGACCGCTGGATCCGGTCGATCCGGATACCCCGGACACTCCCGCCGTGACCGCCCCCACTGATACACAGACAACGCCGACGCAGCCGTCCAACCCGACCGACACAACCGATCCGGTGGTTCCGAATCCCGACATGCCCGTCATGCCATTGGCCCCGAGACCCGGAATGCCAAGTTAGACAGAATAATTCGACTTGCCGACAACAGGCACATATTCCTCGTCGAAACTTTTCCCCTATGGTGGGTGCGGTACCTACCGGCTCGGTGCCGGGGACTTGAAGGGATTTCATGCGTAACTCGTTGGCGATCCGCACCGCTGTGGTCGGCGCCTCGGCACTACTGCTCGCAGCTCCATTCACCACGACGGCATCGGCAGAGCCCGCCTCCGACACGCATGTCGAACAACTCGGGGCAGATCAGCTTCCGGCTGAGCTGATCGAGGCGATCACACGCGATCTGAAGATCTCCCCACAGGAGTATCTGGACCGCGCTGCCAAAGCTCAGGAACTCGGTGCATACGCCCAGGAATTCAAGTCCGAGCGCCCTGGCGACTACGCCGGCTCGTGGATGGGACTCGACGGTCAACCCGTCGTAGCCGTCACCACCACCGAAGCTGCACGCATCGCGGCCGACGACGGTTACCGCACGCACGTCGCCCCCGTCTCCGCCGACACCCTCGAGAAGACGCTGGCCGACGTCAACGGATGGATTGCCGGGCTGCCCAAGGAAATCTCACGCGCAGTCAATTCGGCGACTATCGACGTCCTGAACAACCAGGTCGTCATCGACGTCGCGAACAGCCCCGTCGGGCAGGCGCTCAATCTTCCGACCCTGCTCGAGAACACCAAGATCGTTCTCAGCCCGGATGGCGGCGGATCGGTTGATCCCGGAGCACTCGGCGGCGACACCTACATCACGTCGACAGGCCCCATTCGCGAGACACCGACCGAGAACATCTCGGTCTGCTCGTTCGGGTTCAACGCCGTCGACGATCAGAACAATGCTCTCAATATCAGTGCCGGACACTGCAATCCGGCCGAGGGTTCGAAGTCGCCCGTCTACCTGCCGAATCACGCGAACGTCGACGACAGTCAGTTGATCGGAGCATTCTCACAGTCTTCCGTCGGCAACAACGCCGGCGATCTCGATTACTCGGTCATCAAGTTCGACCAGTCCGGCATCGACGCGGGCCTCGACCGTGCTGCCGTCCGCGGTGCCAACGGGACCACCCTCGCGATCACCGGAACAGCACGTCCCGTGATCGGCGCTCCCATCTGCAAGTCCGGCCAGACGTCGTCCTTCACCTGTGGTGTCGTGGCAGCCGATCGCGTCGAAACTCAACTGGTCATGGCGGACGGTGATTCACGAACCGTTCGCGGATTCGCCGGCACCGCGTGCACCCTCGCCGGGGACAGTGGCGGCGCCATCGTCTCCGGAACCTTGGCTCTGGGCATCACCAGCGGCTCCAACAGCAGCGGAGCACCCAGTTGCAACGAAGCGAACCTGGTACTGGCGACCTCCGGTGGAACCTCGAATCTGGGTATTCCGGTCGGAGACATCCTCGACGCGGCAGATCGCGCTTCCGGTGGCGGTGTCGGTGCCGGAATCCGCGTCCGCACTGCAGGTTGACCAACCACTGATTCACGCACTGTGCCCGCCGATCCGTTTCGCGATCGGCGGGCACAGTGCTGTTGTCGGTCGGGGTCAGCGCTGTCTGCTCATGTAACGGGTGGGAATAGCGCGTTCGAACCCATATAGTCATGGTCGACTGTGATCGGCTCACCACAAGTCCGTGAGCCGTATCCGTGTGCTCCCAGGGGGGTGGTACGCGGTCAACGAAGTGGAAAGGCCCACATGCGAAGCTCCATCGCACGTCGCGCCGCAGTGTTCGGTTCGGCCGCGCTGCTGCTCCTCGGACCGATCACCGCGGTCGCGAACGCAGAACCGAACGAATCCGGGGTATCCGATCAGGCAGCCCATCTGCCCGTCGAACTCGCCGAAGCCCTACAGCACGACTTGGCGCTGACGCCCGACCAGTTCGTCTCGCGTTCCGAACTCGCGCAGAAGCTCGCGGAGTTCGCCGCCATCGCGCGCGTCCAGTTTCCCGACTCTTTTGCCGGAGTGTGGCTCGACGACCTCGGTAAGGGCGTAGTCGCTCTCGCTGACGGTCGAGACAAGGATGCTGCCCGCGAGGCCGCCGAGAAGGCCGGTTTCGAGGTCAAGGACGTCGCGCAGAGCGAGCAGGCTCTGCAAAGTCAACTCTCGGCACTCAACACCTGGCTCGATTCGCAGCCTGCCGAGGTCGCAGACCTCGTGCGTGGCATTGCCGTCGACGTCGTCGGCAACGGAGTCGCCCTCACCGCCGATCCTGCCGCCGGCATCGAATTGCCTGAGTTCCTGAAGCGGACCGTCGTCCATACCGCTGCTCCGCTACTGGTTCCCCCGATCGTCGCGGACCTCATCCCCGCAACCGGATCCGCAACCGGCGACGCCGCACTGGGCGGAGACGCCTTCGGCGCAACCTCCGGTAACACTGGACTGCGTTGTTCGTTCGGCTTCAACGGCACCGACGGTTCAGGGCGCACGGTCAACATCAGCGCCGGTCACTGTGATCCCAATCGCGCCGCTGCCGGCACCTCGAACTCCAGCCAGGTCTTCCCGATGGTGAACAACCAGACCGGGCCCCGCGTCGGGTACTTCGCCAAGAGCAGCTTCGACGGGCGCGACTACTCGATCATCAACATCGACGACAACGCGAAGTACCGCTTCGAGAACAACAGCGTGCGGGTCCCGTTCAACCGCTCGGTCAACATCACCGGTACCGCCGATCCTGTCGTGGGCGCCCCGGTCTGCAAGGCAGGATCGACCACGGGCTTCAGCTGCGGCGTCGTCACCGGCGTCAACCGCGTCGCAAAGGTTTTGGATCACACCCTCGACAACGGCTTCACCACCAACATCTGCGTCCTGCAGGGTGACAGCGGTGGCCCGATCGTCTCCGGAACATTGGCAGTGGGCATCACGAGTGCGTCCAACGTCGCCACCTCTCCCCTGTGCGAGATCGCTCAGGCAGAGACACTGTTCGGGCAAGAAGCCCCGACCCAGTACGCGACGCCGATCAACGACATCCTCGCCGCCAACCCAGGCCTGAAGGTTCGCGACTACTGATCACACGCATTCCTCGAGACAGCAAAACGGGCGCCACACCTTCTGAAGGTGTGGCGCCCGTTTCGGCGTTCGTGACGTTCTACTGGAAGAGAGTTGTTCCAGCCGGAGCGTTCAGAACCTTGATCAGGTCCAAGCCCGCGACGACGGCAGTTCCGCCGCCGGCGAGGATGGTACCGGCGACTCCACCGATACCGGCCCCTGTGACCATGCCGGGCAGGCAGCCGACGACCAGGCCGGGCAGACCCACGATGCAACCGATGACCGCCCCGACGATCGTGCCGGTGAGGCTACCGATCTGCGTGGCAAGCCCGAGCTGTGACTGGAACTTCTCGATTGCCTTCTGATCCTCGTCAGGCGAAGCAACCGGGGTGAACTCGGCAGCGACCGGCTTCGGCTTGGAACTGGCCGGGTCCAGGTTCGGCTTGAGGGTGAGGGTCTTGCCGTCCTCACTGACGGTCTCGTCGAACGGGAACTGAACGTCGCCGAGGTTGAACGCGAGCGGAAGGCTCACGAGAGTTGCGCCCTGGCTGTTCTGCAAGTCGACGTGAGTTCCGTCGCCCGAGACCCGGAATGCTCCGGCGTCGATGGTGGTGACAACGGCCTGGTCGACGACCTCGGCGGTGTACGAAACGTCGGGTGACGTCTCCGGAGCTGCGTAAGAAGTACCTGCAGCGATGCCCGTAGCGGCAATGGTCATCGCTGCGACGGCCGCAGCTTTTCGAATGAACATTTTTGATCCTCCCCGGGATCGGGCGGGCGTCAGTCGATGACTCACACCACCCGTTTCCCCTGTGCGTGACGGGCGTAACGATAACAGCCGGTCGGTTGTTCTCACCTGCTCGGAACCCGACTTAGGGCTGCCTGACAGATGGACACCTGACGGGCACCGCCTAACGTGACGACCAGACATGTCTGCGTCTGGCCCAGCCCGTCCGACGCAGAAGATCGATCTCTCCAGGCCACGAGCGGTTACCAGCCGGTACCTACAGGCTGGTAATGCTAGTTACTGGCGGGTAACATAACGCAGGTTAGTATCAGTGGGCTGTCCCGAGGTGGCCGACGCGTCGCCCTGAAACGAAAGGCCGCGACATGAATGCCCTGACGATTACGTTGGGCACGATTGGTGCTCTGCTGAGCTTGGTGTGTTGGTACATCTTCCTCTCAGGCGCGCTGAGGATGTTCAACACCGTGCGCATCGGCCAGTCGGCACCCGATCGATGGCGCCCGTTCTTCCCTCGCTTCAAGCAGATGATCATCGAGTTCATCGCGCACACGCGCATGAACAAGTTCCGCAGCGTCGGCTGGGCCCACTGGCTCGTCATGGTCGGCTTCCTCGGTGGGTTCCTGCTGTGGTTCGAGGCCTACGGCCAGACGTTCAACCCCGAGTTCCACTGGCCCATCTTCGGTAACACGTGGGCGTGGCACCTGTGGGACGAGATCCTCGGCCTGGGCACCGTCATCGGTATCACCACGCTGATCGTGATCCGTCAGCTCAACCACCCGCGTCTGCCCGCGCGCCTGTCCCGTTTCGGCGGCTCCAACTTCAAGGCCGCCTACGTCATCGAAGGCATCGTCCTGCTCGAGGGCCTGGGCATGATCATGGTCAAGGCAGGCAAGATCGCGACCTACGGTCACGCCAACCCGTGGACCGACTTCTTCACCATGCAGGTCGCGAAACTGCTTCCCGCCAGCCCCGTCATGATCTCGGTGTTCGCATTCGTGAAGCTGATGACCGGCATGATCTGGCTCGCGATCGTGGGCCGCAACATCACCTGGGGCGTCGCGTGGCACCGCTTCTCGGCGTTCTTCAACATCTACTTCAAGCGTGAAGACGACGGCACCGTCGCCCTCGGCGCGGCAAAGCCCATGATGTCCAAGGGCAAAGTCCTGACGATGGAGAACGTCGACCCCGACACCGACACTCTCGGCGCCGGAAACATCGAAGACTTCTCCTGGAAGGGCTGGCTCGACTTCACCACCTGCACCGAGTGCGGTCGTTGCCAGTCCCAGTGCCCCGCGTGGAACACCGGAAAGCCGCTCTCGCCCAAGCTGCTCATCATGTCGCTGCGTGACCACGGCTACGCCAAGGCCCCGTACCTGCTCGCTGGTGGACGCAAGGACATGGGCGGCGACGAGATCGGTCTCGTCGACAGCGAAGGCAATGTCAAGGAAGGCGCCCTCGCAGCCATCCCCGAGGCGGCACGCCTCGAGGCCGACCGCAAGCTCGTCGGTGAAACCGTCGAAGGCGAGATGGCCCCGGTCATCGACGCCGAAACCTTGTGGAGCTGCACCAACTGCGGCGCCTGCGTCGAACAGTGCCCCGTCGACATCGAACACGTCGACCACATCATCGACATGCGTCGCTACCAGGTCCTGATCGAATCGGAGTTCCCCTCCGAGCTCGCCGGCCTGTTCAAGAACCTCGAGAACAAGGGCAATCCCTGGGGTCAGAACTCCAAGGATCGCCTCAACTGGATCAACGAGATGGACTTCGAGATCCCCGTCTTCGGCAAGGACGCCGACAGCTTCGAGGACTACGAGTACCTCTTCTGGGTCGGCTGCGCCGGCGCCTACGAAGACCGTGCCAAGAAGACCACCAAGGCCGTTGCCGAACTCCTCGCCACCGCGGGAGTGAAGTTCATGGTCCTCGGCGCCGACGAAACCTGCACCGGCGACTCCGCACGTCGTGCCGGCAACGAGTTCTTGTTCCAGCAGCTCGCGATGCAGAACATCGAGATGCTCAATTCGGTCTTCGACGGTATCGAGCAGAAGAAGCGCAAGATCGTCGTCACCTGTGCGCACTGCTTCAACGCCCTCGGCAACGAGTACCCGGAGGTGGGCGGCGACTACGAGGTCGTGCACCACACTCAGCTGCTCAACCGTCTGGTGCGCCAGAAGAAGCTGATCCCGGTTGCGTCCGTGAGCGAAGACGTCACCTACCACGACCCGTGCTTCCTCGGACGCCACAACAAGGTTTACGACGCTCCCCGTGAACTCATGGAAGCCTCAGGCTCCAAGCTCGTCGAAATGCCGCGTCACGGCGAACGTTCCATGTGCTGTGGTGCCGGTGGTGCTCGCATGTGGATGGAAGAGAACATCGGCAAGCGCATCAACGTCGACCGCGTCGACGAAGCGCTCTCCACCAACCCCAAGAAGATCGCCACGGGTTGCCCGTTCTGCCGCGTCATGCTCACCGACGGCGTCACTGCCCGCCAGGAGCAAGGCCAGGGCGAAGGCGTCGAGGTCGTCGACGTCGCGCAGCTGATGCTGAACTCCGTCACTCGTCTCGATCCCGCCCAGCTCGGCGAGAACATCAAGGTGATCCCGCGCGAGAAGGCACCGGTCGCTGCTGAGGCAAAGGCTGAGACCGTCGAGCAGGATCGGGTCGCCGAAGTCGAGGAAGCTGCCGCGACTCCGGAAGCCAAGGCTGCACCGGCAGGCAAGGGTCTGGCCATGAAGGGCCTCGCCAAAGCACCAGGTGCAAAAGCTCCCGGTGCCAAGGCACCCGGCAAGGGGCTCGGAATGGCCGGCGGGGCAAAGGCTCCCGGCGCCAAGAAGGCGGCTCCCGCCGCAAGCGCGGAAGCTCCCGCTGACGAAGCTGCTGCACCGGCAGCACCTGTCGCAAAGCCCAAGGGTCTCGGTCTTGCGGGCGGCGCCAAGGCACCCGGCGGCAAGGGACTGCAGATGAAGGGCGCCGCCAAGGCACCCGGAGCAAAGGCCGCTGCCGCGCCGGCAGCGGAAGCTCCGGCAGCTGAGGCTGCTGCACCCGAAGCTGCTGCACCCGTCGCCAAGCCGAAGGGTCTGGCGTCCGGCGCCAAGGCACCCGGCGGCAAGGGACTGCAGATGAAGGGCGGGGCCAAGGCTCCTGGTGCAAAGGCTGCTCCTGCTTCTGAAGCACCTGCTGCTGCTCCGGCAGAGGCTCCGGCCGCTCCGGCAGAGGCTCCGGCCGCTCCGGCAGAGGCTCCGGCCGCCGAGGCGGAAGCCCCGAAGGCTCCGCCTGCTGCCAAGGCCGGCGGACTCGGATTCAAGTCGGGCGCAAAGGCTCCCGGTGCCCGGAAGGCAGCTCCCGCTGCGGCCCCGGCGCCGGCTGCTGAGGCCCCGGCTCCCGAGGCCGAACCTGTGAAGGCAGAACCCGCTGAAGCGCCTGCTGAGGCG
>NZ_CAURKP010000093.1:0-21686 GCF_963525155.1 uncultured Rhodococcus sp. | reverse complement strand
ACGGAAATCCGCATCGACGGCGGCACGCATATGTGACCACTTGCTGTGCGCCTTTATTACCCCCCGGCGGTTAATAACGGCGCACAGCAGTTAATTGTTCGGCACATCCGCAACCTTGATGTCGAAGTTCGCACTTTCACCGTCAACGCTGGTCACGGTAGCTGTGACGTCGTACTCGGTGCCCTGCTCGGTCAGGATGCACGTGATCGATGCGCCGACTTCGGCGTCGAGGTTCTCCGGACACGTCACGTCGTCTGGTGGCTCGCCGATCTTCTCGGCTAGTTGAGTGGAGATCTGACTTGCGACTTCGGACTTGTCCACTTGCGGCGTCCCGACGCTTGCCGAGCAAGCTCCCGTGGCCAATGCCGCCGAGAGTAAGACGATTCCCACTGCAGGCCTCTTTGTCATGTGAACTCCCAGGGTGCGCCGGTGCTCGCTGCTGCCACCTCAGGGATTACCGCATTCGGGACTGTTTCAACCGAGTTGCGCGACGCAGTTTTGCGAGGTCAGCGTCGGCGGACCGTCAAGTTGAAGCCTTCGGGCATCAGGGTGAGCCGTTCGGCTACCTTCAACTCGTAGTCCGGATCGGCCTCGATCGTGTATTTCTGCAAGATGGTGCCCAACACGAGGACCGCTTCGTGAATAGCGAATTGTCTTCCGATGCAGGCGCGTTCACCTGTTCCGAACGGCTTGTACACGTGCGCCGGCCTGGCTTTGATGTTGGCGGGCAGGAAGCGGTCCGGATCGAACGCCTCGGGATCGTTGCCCCACACCGGATCACGATGAAGTGACGGGATGAGCACGAGCATCCAATCGCCCTTCTTCATCGGATACTTGCCGACGAGCGTCGTGTCTTCGAGCGCCGCGCGGCCGTAGGCAGGAGCCGTCGGCCACAGACGCAATGATTCGTCGAGGACGCGTCGTACGTATCGAAGTTTCGCGATCTTCTCGAAGGCGGGCTCGTCGCCCTCCCATACCTTGTCGACCTCGGCTTGCGCCTTGGCCAGCACGTCAGGGTTTCGTGACAGGTAGTACAGCGCGAACGACAATGCGCCGGAGGTCGTTTCGTGTCCGGCGACGAGGAAGGTCACGACCTGATGGCGGATGTTCAGTTCGTCGATACGGTTGGGATCGTTTTCGCGTGCCGCCCGCAGCATCAGTTCGAGAAGATCTTCGGGCCCCGGTTCGGTGCTTGTCCGCCGGGCACGGATCACTTCGTCCACAACCTCGGCCATGTACGCCTTGCGGACCTCGTCACGTTGATCGGCGCGACGTGCGAGCACTCGCCCGAGGGCGGTCGACTTCAGGAACGTCGTGCGCTGCGAATGGGAGAGTGCGCCGACCATTGCCTTGACGAACGGATGCTGTTCTTCACGTTCGAAGGAGTCGAACGAGTAGCTGAATCCAGTGCGTCCGATGGTCTCCAGTGTCAGCTTGGTCATGTCTGCGGAGACGTCGATGGGGGAGTCACTTTCACGACTGTCCCAATGGTCGACCAACTCGCCGGCCACGTCGAGCATGGTGCGGTGGTACGAGCGCATCGCAGTCTGGCTGAACGCCGGTGCCAGGAGATTGTGCGCCTTGCCCCAGTTGGGTTCGTGGTTGTACGCCGTGAACAGGCCGTCGCCGCCGATTCCGCGGAGTGCTTTGACTCCAGGTGCAAGGTGCTTCGCGAACCGGGACTCGTCGGACAGTTCTGCCACCATGTCCGCGCCCGAGGCGAAGACGAAGCGATTTCCCAGGACATTTCTCTCGAAGATCGGGCCGAGTTCGCGGCCGATGCTCACGGAGTTCTGCAGCGGTGTCCGGATATTGATCCCGAGAACGTCCCCGAGGACCGGCAGGCGCCACGCCGGATGCGGGATCCGAGCATCGGTCGTCGCCTCTGGAGTGGTGTCGACGCTCATTGTGTGTCCCCCGGGGTGAGATCGCTTACTGAATTGATGTCTAGTACGCAAAGTACGCCTTACTGAATCGGTGTCAAGTAGTAATCTGACTTGCCTATGGTCGCACCACGAAAACGCCTGGACCGAGAGCAGCGGCGCACGCAGTTGCTCGACATCGGCGCGCAACTTTTTGCCGATCGCTCGTACGAGGATGTGTGGATCGAAGAGGTCGCCGAGATTGCGGGCGTCTCGCGCGGGTTGATGTACCACTATTTTCCGACCAAGCGAGACTTCTTCGCCGCAATCGTCGAGCGCGAATCGCAGCACCTGCTCGAGGTGACCGCACCCGATGCGACGCTACCGGTGCGCGAACAGGTGGCAGCCGGGTTGGACGCCTACTTCGCGTACGTGAAGTCGCACAGCAGGGGAGTGCGCGCCATCAACGTCGGGACGCTCTCGGCCGAGGCCGGTATCCGGGCGATTGTCGAGCGCGAACTCGAACAGCAGCAGATTCGAATCCTCGATGCACTGGGATTCGAGGGCGAAAGAAGACAGCTCGCTGCCGTTGCAGTTCGGGGATGGATCGCGTTCGTCCGAGCTGTCTGCCTCGACTGGCTCGATCAACCTTCCATACCGCAGGAAGAGTTGAGAGTGATCTGTCTGCGGACCCTCTCCGGAGCGTTGGGCATCGACCTCGAAACGTGAAAAGCCGACCGCGCGGGAGCGGCCGGCATTTCCACGGACAAGGCTGATCAGTCGAGCGTCGAATAGAGATCGTCCCAGCCCTTGGCGACGTACATGTTGGTGTAGATGGACCCGTAGTACGTACTTCCTTGCAGAACGGTGACGTTCCCGGCCTGCACAGCCGGAAGTCGTTGCCACAACTTGTTGTCCGAGAGTTGATCGAAGGTGGTGTCACTGCTGTCGGTGACAGAAACCATGAACGCGTCGCAGCCTTGCAGACGATCCATCTCTTCGATGCTCAGTCGTCCCTGATTGTCGAAACCGGTTGTGCTCAATGTTCTTCCGCCGATATCGGCGAGCGTCATGTCGGTGGGTTGACGATTCTTCTTACCCGTTTCCTCCGACACGGGCAGGCTGTCGATGTAGATCGTGGCCTTGTCCGGACTGTAGGACAAGCTTGCGACGGTTTTGCCCGCGATCGCCGAAGCGTGTCGAGTGCGAATGTCGGTGATCAGAGCGTCGTAATCGGTGATCAGGCGATCCATGGTGGGTGTTCGGCCCAGCCAATCGGAGAGCCGGGTCAGGTTCTCCCGCCACGTCTGCTTCGATTCGGTCGTCAGGACAGGAGCGATGGCTTGGAGCTTTGCCGCGGGCCAGTACTCGTTGTCGGCGTTGACGCAGATGATGAGATCGGGTGTGAGTCCGAGGATCTGCTCCAGATTGGGCTTGTCGCTGAGGTATTCGGCCGAGCCGTCGACGGGAACCCACTTGGTGACGGGCGAGATGTTGTATCCGAACACCGGTAGTTCCAGGGCAATGGCGAGCTCGAGGTCGGTTCGGGCGTCGACGGCCAAGACCCGCTTCGGGTTGGTAGGTATGTCGTAGGTCCCCAACGGCGTGGTGACGGTGCGCATTTGAGCGTCATCATCGGTACCTGAACCGTCGCTGGAACTGCAGGACGACAGAATAGTTGCGACTGCTGCCATCCCGGCTCCGATGCCGAATTGGCGACGGGTAAGTGCGTCGACTAGCTCTTGCCAGACGCGTTCGTCCGGCACGGTAGGTGTGTTGGTCAGCATTTTTTCGATACCCTTCGGTCTGAGTCCGTATCGATCGTAGGGTTGGCGATACCAGATCACCTATATCGAAAACCGCCTGATATTAGTCGATTTCGGCCATGGTCCGTGACTTTCGGGTGATGGCGGCGCCGAAGGCTGCAGCGAGCGGGAACATCAGAACGCCGTACACCGCGGCCGGCACTGCCAATTGCACGTTGTCGAGGAGACTGACGGCGATGGTGATCGCCAACGTGCTGTTGTGGATGCCGATTTCCATGGAACTGGCGATGGCCTGACGATCCTCGATGCCGAATATCCGGGGAACGACGTAACCGATCGAGAGGCTCAGTAGGCAGAACAAGGCAGCGACGACGCCGATGTCGACGAGATAGTCCGCGATGTTCTCGCGCTCGGAAACAACCGTTCCGACGATCACCAGTGCCAGAACCACCGCGGATCCGATGCGGACGGGCTTGTCCATGCGCTCGGCAAAGGCGCTCGAGCGCAATCGAACCCACATTCCGAGGGCGACAGGAATCAGTACGACGGCAAAGACCTGAAGTACCTTCGTGAACTGCAGTCCGAGGGTGCCGTCCGCGTCCTCGGGTTCGAAGTAGCCCAACGCGAAGTTGGTGATGAGCGGAAGGGTGACCACCGCTATCACCGAATTGACCGCAGTGAGTGTCACATTGAGAGCGACATCGCCGCGGAACAGATGGCTGAACAGGTTTGCCGTGGTGCCGCCCGGTGATGCGGCGAGGAGCATCATGCCGACAGCGAGCAGTGGGTCGAGGTCGAACAACGTGACCAGACCGAAGGCCGCGGCCGGGAGCAACAACAACTGACAGATCAGGGCAATCGAGACGGCTTTCGGCGCTTTTGCCACGCGGGCAAAATCTCCGACCGTCAAGGAAAGCCCGAGGCCGAACATGATGATGGCGAGTGCGGCGGGTAGGCCGACGGAGGTGAGTGCAGAGTCCATGAGTTAGTGGCTACTTCCAGTCACTGGGGGAATTTCACTGAAACTACCGTGATGCCCGGATCTGCGTGGCAGTTTGGATACATTGATGTATCGAACCGTGACGGCGTCGGTGAGCAGGGTTATCGTCGAATTATGTGCCGAAACATCACTGAACTTCGTGGACTCGAGCCCGCTGCTACGCCGGAGGAGATCGAGGCGGCCTCTCGCCAATACGTACGTAAGGTGAGCGGAATAGCCAAGGTGTCCGACGCGAACCGAGACGCCTTCGAACAGGCGGTGCGTGAGGTGACCGAAACGACGACGCGCCTGCTCAGTGCGTTGCCGCCTCGCAGACAGCCACCTCAGACCGTCCCTCCGTTGCGTCGCCCGGAAGTACAGGCCCGGATCGCTGCTCGTTCGTCCTGACCCGAGTGGATCTCACAGATATCGACGTATGGGACGTCGAAGCCTTGGATCAACTGTCTGCTGGGTTGGAAGGCGTTCTGGTCGCTCACCGCGTTCGCGATATCCGTCGACGGCTGGATACGCTGCGCAAAGAGGCCGTCGCCGACGACTTGCATATTCGTCAGGATGGGACCGTCTCTGCTGTTGCGCCCATCGCCGACGGTCATCCGCTCCACGTGCACGCCCAGTTGCTCGAGGTCGCAGTTCGAGACTTGATCGGTGAGGCACTGCTGGTAAGCGCGGATCTTCATCATGCGTTGTCTCTGCGGTCTCAGGTCGGCACCGACCTCCGTGACAAAGCTGTGCGTGTGGGGGAGGAGTGGCGAGCGTTCAGCCCTGATCGGCAGCGTCAGATGTTGCGTCATGCACCAGGCCTGATCGCCAACCTCGACGGCATTCCTGCTGCGGTTCGCAGCCCGGCCAATCTCGATCGAATTCAATCGGAACGAGCACGGCTGCAAGATGATTCAGTCCGAATCTCGCAAGAACTTCACCGCGAGTTCTTCGGCGGCAGACTGAGTAACACCGGGGCGGGCCAGTGGTACGCCGAACGCAAACTCGAGGATCTGGACGCGCTCGACGAGTTGTTTCGCGCCGAACCTGATCGACGGTTACTGCTCATGGACATGCGCTCGGGCGAACGCGGCTTCGCTGCAATTGCGATCGGTGATCCGGACACAGCGGATCACATCTCCGTGACGATTCCCGGACTGAACACCAACGTCAAGGACTCGATGCGCGGAATGGTCGGAGAGGCAACGCGATTACGAGCCGAGGCGATGCGGCAACTCGAACTGGCCGGCCGAAAGGAAAGCGTGGCCACCATCGCCTGGATCGGATATGACGCGCCACAGGTGATCGGGCCGGGAAAGTTCGACATCGGTCGGGCCAGCTTCGACGTCAGTCGATCGTCCAAAGCAGGCATAGCCGCCGACGCATTGGGTAGCTTCTTTCACGGTCTTCGTGCTGCGTCGGTCAACGACGGAGTCCATATCACCGCGTTGGGCCACTCCTACGGATCCCTCGCGACTTCTCTTGCGCTGCAACGCGGGGCAAGCGCAGCGGTCGACGACGTGGTGTTCTACGGTTCACCCGGGGTGCGAGCCAAGGTGGAGTCGGACCTCGGTATCGCCGACCGGCACGTCTACGTCATGAAAGCGGAAGGCGACAGTATCGCGGGGTTCGGCCGTTTCGGTGGCGATCCGACGCGCACCGAGTTCCATCGGTTGTCCACGGCCGAGGGGATCACCCCGGATGGAGTGAAACACGAGCGGGCGTTCGGGCATGCGGAGTACGCGAGGACAGGGGACAACGGAGAACTGCGGATGTCGGGATACAACCTCGCGGTTGTGGTTGCCGGACTGCCGGAGTTGGCCGTTATGGCCTGACCTGCTGGCTTACAGTGGCACTCATGCGTCTGAGGCATTCGGCCAGGGGGTTGGTCGTTGACGACCAGTCCCGTCTTCTGCTTTACCGATTCATCGCGCCCGGGGGCGGGCTGACGGTCTGGTGTCCTCCGGGCGGAGGCTTGGAAGGAGACGAAACCCCGTCCGAGGCGCTCGCGCGCGAATTGGACGAGGAGATCGGCTTGCGCGACTACGGCGCAGCCACCCATGTGTGGCAAGAGGAGATCCGTGACCCGGCGATATTGCCGGGTTGGGGCGGTGCGATCAACGACTACTTCCTCGTGCCGGTGGCGACCGCATTCGAGCCCTGTGGGTCGTTGGGGCGCGAAGCGCTGGCCGCCGAGCTGGTCGAGCACTTCGAGTGGTGGAGCGTTGACCGCCTCTTGTCACACAGTGGTCGAGAAGTGTTCGGGCCACGCGATTTACCCGACCGATTTGCACGCCTGGTCAAGGATGGGCCATCGAGTGCGCCGGATCGATTTGTTCGGTCGCCGTGAGGGATGCGAGGTAGCGATTGAAAACGAACATTTCGGCATCGAAACACGGCTACGCTGGGGTTATGGAGCACTACGTGCGTAAGGACCCCATCCCGTACGCTTCTACGGCTGCGCCGGTCAGTTCTCACAACCGGTTGGCGAGGACGGCCCAACAATTGTGGATGGCTCTCCGAGGGCTGATGCGTGATCGGAAGGCGAGTCGGTACACCTCGCTCGCTCCGCGTCATCCCGACGGATCACGTACCGCCGTAATGTCTTTCAACAGCAGCGGCGGAGGGGCCGGATCAGGCGGGGCATGAAGGTCGCTAGTACGACGCTGCCCGGGGCCCGTCGAATTCTCGACGAACGCCGGGCAGCGACGCAGTATGTGAGCTGGGATCAGCGGAGGTACTGTCCGCATACCGGCCACGCGCCGGCGCCCTGACCGGCAAGGACGTTTTCAGCAACGCGGACCTGTTCTGCCTGGCTGGCGTTGGCGGCGCTGCCCGCTCCGCCGTAGGCCTCCCACGTGCTCTGGCTGAACTGGAGTCCGCCGTAGTAGCCGTTTCCGGTGTTCGCGGCCCAGTTGCCCGAAGATTCGCATTCTGCGACACCCGACCAGTCGTGGGTGGCTGCGGATGCGGTGCCTGCGCTCAGTCCGAGGGCTCCGGCTGCGAGGGCTCCGGCTGCGGCGACAGAGGCAAGTGCACGGGTAACGGTGGTCTTGGTCATTTTTGGTAAATCCTCTCGAGTCCCGCCGACGGAGGACGGTGACCGTCTCAGCTCCGCTCCCACCACTAGGAATGTTGTCGAGTCCGAACCGCGGGGTGGGACGGGCGGTGGCGATTCGGTAATGCCCGGTTGATCGGGCTGTCACCAACCATAAGAGATGATTACGGATTGGTCACGGGTCGGCGTGTCGACACATGTTTGTGCAACAGAAATGCATCAAAGAGTGTTTTCCCAGGTCGCATGGCGATATGCCACCTCTCCCGGCGTTACATAAACGAGATGAAATGTGATGCAAGTCACCTGAAACGTGCCTCGGCGGCGTCGATATGCGGCGAATGTGACACTCGATCAGCCCGGTTTGTCGGCTTTTCGACCCGGTTTTCAGTCGTGCTGGAACCCATGTCCAGCCGTGATCTGTTGTCGACCGACCGGCCCGATTTACCTGTAGGGCAGCAGAATTGACAACGAATAACGCGCCGCTGGCTCAGACGAGATTCTTGCTCGCCTTGATCCGGCGGCGAATGTCGCGCATCTGAATGGTGTTGCCGGCCTGACGAACGGAGCGTGGGATGAACCTGTTGACGAACGACACGAAAATGAAGAGGTGTTCGAACCGGCGGCGGTCGTCTTCGGTCCACTCGAGATCGAGTTGGTCGCGGTAGATCGGTGGAAGGAATCCGACCGTCAGGAACCGCAACAAGTTTCGGAACACCAGGCGTATCGGCCACGCGATCATCTGTAGGTTGACCAAGTCGATCAGGTACTGCTTGGTGCGTTCGTCGATGACGACGCGTTCGCAACCGAGATTCCAGTAGCGCTCGAAGTCGGCACGTGTGGCCGGCCACATCTCTTCGGTGACCTGCAGCGTCGTTCCCAAAGTTGACGCGGACTTGTAGAACGACTCCGCCTGTTCTTCGGACATCTTGCCGTGCAGCAACTGATGACTGTCTTCGAAACCGATGAACAGGCATGCAGCAACCCATAATTGGAGTTCGCGATTGAAGGCGTTGTACTTGACCGGGCTGTTCGAATCCGACTTCACATGTCGGTGCACCGAGTTCACGGCCTCGCGGTAGGCCTTTCGCTCTTCCTCGTCACCCAGGATCGCGACCGTCAGGTACTGCGTCGTGGTTCGTGCACGCTTCCACGGATGCGCTGTCAGAGCACCCGATTCGACCTTGCTCTCCATGACGCCGTACGCCACCTCGGGCCAACCGAGTTGCAGGATGACGTTGGCAGCGGCTCCGGCGAACGACCAGAAATCGAGTGCGTCGGTGATGTGTGCGGGCTTACGTGCCCACCGTCTACGCTCGGCCGTGATGGTGATGCGTGTCTGATCGGTGCGAAGCGACGACTCGGACTTTTCCGAATCCAGGTAGTGAGTGGGCATGGATCTTCCTCCGCGCGTGGTGAGTTACTTGGTCTCGACGTTGCTCACGAGCCACCGGTCGTCCGAGCGGACCAGGGACACGACCATGCGGTACTTCTGTGTGTTTCCCTCTGGCGCTGCGACATTCTTGGCTTGTTGGTCGACGAACACGAGCACCTTGGCCGACGAATTGTCCAGCGATTCGATACCGACGTCTGTCGCCGTCGCGCTCGCCTGGCCTTGGCCCCCGGCAACGACTTCGCGAAGTGAATCGACCATCGTTCGGTAGGTGCCGGCAAACTCGTCGGTCGACATCGAGGCAATGCTGTCTTTGTTGGCATCGAGGTTCTGATAGTCGAAGGAGGACATGATGGTCGAGTAATCCCGCGCGGTGTCCAAAGCCTCCTGCCGCAGCGTGTCTTCCTGATTCGCCGAGTACATCTGGAATCCGAGCACCACCAATGCTGCGACCAGCGCTACCGCCATTAGTGAGATCAGTGCGTTGCGTGGCTCCTTCAGGTTGCGAAGTAGCGACGGAGAAGTCGGATGTTCGGCCACCTCGGCTTCTGCCTCGTCGAGTAGCGCGTTGTCACCGTGTGCCATTTCCCAGTCCTTCCAACATCAATCTCCAGTAGTTCAGGGCGTCGACTCCGGTCGGGACGAGAATCGGATCTTCGACGACGGGCGGTCCGATCGGAGTGCCCGGGACGGTCGAGTTCTGCAAACCGAGGTCGTTCGGACGCGGAGCATTCTGTGCTCCGCGTTGGACGAGGTCGTCGGCGGGGGGACAGTACATCGCCAGACTCGGACTGGTGGGAGACAGATCGCCGACCTCACGCCGAGGGGTGTCGTAGTTGCAGGCCGGCCCCTGTGTCGCAACCAAGGCAAAGTCGGCGCGATCGCCTTTGACGATGGATGCCAGTTTGGCGAGACCTTCAGGAATCGTGACAAGTCCGGTTTCCAGGGCGTCTGTGCGGTCGGAGATGATCGGTGCGACAGTGACGAGATTGGCCAGGACCGCTCCGAAAGTGTTGTGGTACTTGTCGAACAACTGTTGAGCGCTGTTCAGGGCGGCGGGCGAATGATCGGTGAGGTAGATCAGCACCGGCGCGTTGGATTCGAGTTGTTCGGTGAAGTTCTTGGCAGCTGCCATTCCCCGGACGAACGAATCCGATTGTGTCGCCATGGAGTCCACCAACGTGGAGGTTCGCGACAGCAGCGCGGCGAGTTCGGCCGACTGGTCGTTCAACTGCGCGGACATGGTCCCACCGTTGTCGATCATCGTCGCCAAGCTCGGGCCGAGCCCGTTGAACGAATTTCCCAGTTCGGTCCCGATGTCGCTGATCGCTTGCGGATCAATCCCTTCCAGGACACCGGACGCCTGAAGCATCAACTGGCTCATCTGGACCGGTTGCTGATCCGCGGGCATGGCGATTTCGTCGCCGTCCCGAAGATACGGGCCGTGGTTTGTGTTGGGATAGATGTCGACATTCTGAATTCCGGCTGCGGTCCCCATCGTCACCTTGGCGACGCTGTCGGTAGGTATCTCGGTGTTGTCGTTGAGTGAGAGTTCCACCCGAGCCGAGCGGGTGCCTGCGTCGAGTTCGACTTCACTCACTTTTCCCACCTGTACGCCGCGATACGTGACGACCGTGCCCTTGGTCAATCCGAAGGCGTCGGACATGTTGGCGTGCAGCAGGATTTGACCCCCGAAACCCTGAGGGCCGACCACGTAGACGATCCCGAAAGGGATGACCACAGCAGCGATCAGAGCGAACAGGACAAGTTGAACAAGCGCAAGGCGACTCAACGCGGACCTCCCTGAAGTAGATCGGTGAGAGTTCCCGCTGGTGCGATCGATTGACCGGCCATACCGCCGCTCCAGAGCTTGTCGATCGTTCCCGGAATATCCAGGGCGCCGTCGAAAACGAGGTAGTCGCCCTGCACTGCACCGGTGAAGTTTTCGAGCAACCCGTTCATGTTCGTCAGCGTCTGGCCGATCTCCGAGTTGAACGAATCCAGGGTCCCGACAACGGTCGACGCATCGTGCAGCATCGCGTCGAGGCCGTTGGGAGACGAGTCGAGAATGGTGTTTGCGTTGGTGGCGAGCTGAACGGTCGAGTTCAACAGGCTCGCAATCTGATCCTTCTGTCCCACGAGAATCGACACCACCTGTGGAACGGAATCGAGGTAGTTGTCGACAACTACGCGTTGGCCGGCCAGTTGGGAGGAGACCCGGGCAGCGAGGTCGACGGCCTCGTCGAACTCGCTGCGGTGACTGCTTGCCTCTGCCATGAGCGAGGTGAGGGTCTCGGTCAGAGAACGAACTTCACCGGAGCGCCCGGAAAACGCGGTGTTCAGCTCGCGCACCACGGTATCGAGTTGGTCGATGCCGCTTCCGGTCAGAACCGTGCCGAGGGTGGCAAGCGCACTTTCGACCTGCGGACCGATCTCGGTGCGAGACTCCGGAATTGTGTCTCCGTCGCTGAGCGTGGAGCCGGACGGAACTTCCGGCAGCAAGAGTCTGATGAACGGATTACCAAGTGCGGACGGGAGTTCGACGGAAGCTTCGACGTTGTCGGGCAATGGCGTCGCGGCGTCCAGACTCAGAGTCACATCGGCTCCGACGACATCGGCTGACAGCGCGGATACTCGACCGATGACTTTCTGGCCGCTGCGGACGTCTGCTCCCAACACCAGGCCGTCGGCGCCGGCCAGCTGCAGCGCCACGTTGTACGCGTCACCGTCGGCCGAACGACCCAGGGGTAGGTCTTGAATGCCTGCGCTACAGCCGCCGAAGGCGAACACGGCCGCAGAACCCACACCGATGATCACGATACCGGCGATTATTCGAACCGATTGCCGCGTCAATTGCCACCTCCGGGGACGGCTCCGCCGGAAATCGCGGAGGCGATGCCGAGCGGATCAGAAGTGCTGAGGGGGAGGGAAATCGGATTCGTGAACCCGGCTCCGGTGCAGATCGGCAACTTGTAGGTGTCGCACAGCGGTTTCGCCACCGCGAACTGAGTCAATGCAGTCGAGACGTTGAGCCGAATGCGCCCGCGCTGATCAGGACCGATTGTCTGGGAGAGGTTCTGCATCATCAACGGCACCAGGTCCATGAACTCGGCGAGGCCGGGTTCTTTGGCAGCCAGAGTGTCACCGAGAACTCGCACGTTGTCGGCTATGGCACCGACATCATCGCCGTGAGTTGTCATGAAACTGTTCAACTGGTCGAAGACCACCTGCAGATCCTGCAGAGGCTGTGAGATGTCCATGTTCTGGCTCGCCCATTGATCACCCAGGACGCCGAGGTCGCCGACAAGTTCGTCGAGGCTGACCTGCCGTGCGTCCAGAGCATTCATCAAAGTGTTGAGATTGTCGACAAGGGCACCGATGTCTTCCGACCGAGCGCCGACAACTCCGGTTGCCGTGCTGAGGTTGCGAATTGCGGTGTTGAATTGATCGCCCTGGCCCTGCCACCCGGCGGCGCCGCGGCTCACGAGATCGCCGAGATTGCCCCCATCCCCGGCAAATGCGTCGGCCAAAGTGCTGACGCTTCCCATCAAGCCGTCGAAATCTATGGGGGAGTGGGCACGTTCGATCGGAATCTGGTCGCCGTCTTTCAGTGTCTCTCCGCCGGTGTACGCCGGGCCGAGTTCGATGTGTCGATCGCTGATCACCGATGGATTGAGGACATAGGCCGAGGCGTCGGCGGGCAGGTCCACGGAGTCGGGCATCGACATCGCTACTCGAACAGAAGTTCCGCGAGGTTCCACCGACGTGACCGTCCCGACGCCGACTCCGAGGACGGTGACCTTGCTTCCCTCGTAGATTCCGCCGACGTAGCTGAAATCGGCGTAGACGGTCTTGGACTGATCTGTTCGTCCGAATATGTACCAACCGGGCAGGGCGATCGCCAAGGTCACTACCAGCATGGCCGTGACGGCTTTTCGTGTATTCACTTGCAGCCCTCCATGATGCCGAGCGCGCAGAGCAGATTGTCCGGGATCACGGCCGCCGGCGCGTTGACGTCGGTCCAATTGCCGGTGCCGGTTGAATCGGTGACCGAACGCAGCGCGGAAGGAAGACGAGTCAACAGCAGGTCGATCTGATCTGCGTTGTTCTTCAGCGTGGTGGTGACCGCGACGAGGTTGTCGGTCATGGCTCCGAACTCGTCCTGACGATCGACGAAAGTGGTGGAGAGCTTCGAGATGATGATTGTCAGGTTGTCGACCAGCTGAGTCAGTGCGTCCTTGCGCATCGCAAGAGTGCGAACGATCGTCTGAGCATTGGCCGCAGTACCGACGATCGAATCGGTTTGTGCCGCAGCCATGTCCGACAGCTCACGGGACATGATGAGAATCTGGTCGATCTGTTCACTGTTCTGCGCGAAAGCCGCCGAGGCGCCGCTGATTCCGGCCAGAGCCCGGCCCACCTGATCGGAATCAGTGGGAATCACCTGCGAAAGGGTGTTCATCATGGACTCCATCGCCTGTAGGTCGACGCCTGTTGCCGCAGTGGTGGCATCACTGCTGACGTCGTCGAGGCTGTACGGCACGGTTGTGCGGGAGAGCGGGATGACCCGCGCCTCGGAGTCGTCGACCACGCCGGCCGGCACGATCTCCAGGTAGCGCTTGCCGAGGACCGTCTTGAGCCTGACCGTCGCCGTGCTCTGGTTTCCCAAAGGCTGGTCCTTGTCCAAGCGGAAGTTGACGACGACGTGGTCGCCGGCAAGGTCGATCGAATCCACTCGGCCCGCGGGAACCCCGGCCACGTAAACCGGATCTGTGTCGGAAAGCCCGCTGGCATTGGCCAACTCCGCTGTGTATGCCGACGTGCGTACGTTGTACCAGAGCTTCGGAATGCCCAAGGCGGCGCCGAGTCCCACCACCAGAACGAAGATTCCGAGACTACCCAGGGCGAGAGCGGTGCCGCTACCGCTGCGACGGCGATCCCCTTTGAACAGGAAGAGCATGATGCCGACGAACACGTCGATCAGCTTGACCAGGAACATCATGAGCACACCGGCGAGTGTGTCGGACCGAAGATGTTGGCTTCCATGTCGCCTGCCTTCAGAGTGAAATTGCACAGATACAGGCTGATGAAACTTCCGTAACTTCCGATCCGGTTGGCGGCGTCGGCGAACTGGGGAAGGTTGACGAGAAGTCTGTTGAACTCGTCGGCGCTCGCAATCCAACTCCCGGTGACACTTTCGAGTTGTTGCACGGTCTGACCGAATGCGCCGTTAGACCCGGCCATGATCTGAGCCAACGACGAGACAGTGCGGTTTCCCTGATCCAAGAGCGAGACCAGTTGATCGTTCTGCCCGACGACGGAAGTACTCAGATCGTTCAAACCGTCCAACAGACCGACCAATTCGGATTGACGCTCGTCGACGGAGGTGAGAAGAGTGTTCATGTTCGTGAGTAGTTGCGCGAAGACGTCCTGACGGTCGACCAGGCCGGAACTCATGGTCGCGATCTGGTCGAGCAGGGTGGTCATTGCCTGGCCCTGGCCGTTGAAGGTTTCGACAAAACTTCGCGTGAGCGTGTTGACCTGCTCGGGCTGCAGCGCGGCGAACAACGGTTTGAACCCGTTCATCAGGGCCGTCAAGTTGATCGGCGGTGTTGTCTGCGCCAGCGGTATCGTGTCACCTGGTTCGAGCTGTCGTGCGGATACCGTTGTTGCGCTGTCGTCCTGCGTCAGTGCCAGATATCGAGCACCGAGCATGTCGCCGTAGCGCACGGCGGCACGGACATCCGACTCGAGGGAATATTTCGACTCGATTTCGACGTCGACGATCGCCTTGCTCGTCCCGCCTCCGTTGTCGGCGAACGCAACCGAGTCCACGCGGCCGATACGCACACCCGACATGGTGACCGGGTTGCCCGGGTTGAGTCCTTCGACGTCGGTGAACTCGAACGAGTACGAATCAGTGCTTCCGCAAACCGGGACCGACAACGTGTTCGCCACGAACGACGCGCAGGCGACGCCGGTGAGACAGAAGAGTGACAACCGAATTACCTGGCCAGGACGGACCTTCACGGGACGGTCACCTCGTTACCTCTGACCATCGGCCCCAACATCAGTGTTGTTGCCGGGTTGGGGGTATCCGAGGGTTCCGGCGATCCGCCCAGTAGTTGATCTTCGAGGTACCGCAGGGTGGCCGCTTCGGCTACGCCGCCCACGACCGGGGCACTGACGGGTTGTTCAGGCGTCAGGTTGGAGCCCGAACACTGTGCTCCGCGCGAGTCACCGTACTGCGGGCAATCATCACCCGTGTATGGGAGCGGTTCGGCGAACGTGGCTACTGCTGTGATGTCGAACTTACCGGTGGCGAAGACCCGAGCGCCCGCGGCGCCGAACGTACTGGCATTGGCGAGGGTGGAACGCAGTCCTCCGGGATTGGCCGCGGTGGTTGCGAGTATCTTTCCGGCGGAATCGATCACAGTGATGATGTTTCGGTTGTTCGCCCCGACAAAATCGTCGACGGTAGCGGCGAAGACTGCGGCCGCGCCGATCGAGGACTCGAGATTCGCTCTGTTGGCGACCATGTCGTTCGAGACGGTTGTGGCGGCTGCCAAGGTATCGAGAATGTCGGGGGTCGCACGGTCCAACGCGTCGACGACCGACTTGAATTCGGGTGTCGATTCGAGGAATTGGTGGGCGGCAGGAGCCAGTGCGCCGGAAGCCGCGCTGAGATTGTCTATCGTGGCTCCGATCTCGGCTCCGTTTCCGTCGAGCGCCTGGCCCAGCGCAGTCAGGGCTGTCTGCAACTTCTCGGGCTGCATCGCAGTGAGGACGCCCACCAACTTGGTGTACACGTCGTAGAGCGCAACGGCTTCGGGACCGTCGTCCATGTGGATCTCGTCTCCGTCCGACAGAGACGTCTGGCCCTGCTCATTCGGACTGTCCACGAGCTGCATGTAGATGTCGCCGAAGAACGTGCGTGGAACGACGCGAGCCACCACGTCGGCGGGAATCTTCGACGCGTCATCCGTCTGAATCTGCAACTGCACAACGGATTCGGCGGTTCCTGATTCGATTTCGCCGATTCGGCCGACGTTGACGCCGTGGTACCGAACCGGCGCCTCGCCGCTGATGAGACCGGCTGTGGCTGGAACAGCGACGAAGATGTCGGTGCTCTGCTCGAGATTTCCCGAACCGCGTAGAACCATTGTCACGGCGGCGGCGACGGCTACGACTATGGCGATCGCGCCGCGAAGGGCGTACACGATCTTCGTGCGTGTAGTGAGTCTGTCCACGGCTCAGACCCCCATTCCCGGGATCTGGGGCACGAGGCCCCACAGCGCGAAAGTCATCAGTACGTCGAGGATTCCGATCGCGAGGATCGCAGTCCGGAGCGCGCGCCCGGCCGCTTGCCCGACGCCGGCCGGACCGCCCGATGCGTAGTAGCCGTAAGCGCAGTGAACCAGCGCGACAACAGCGGCGAACACCACGGCCTTGAGACCCGAGTACAGGAGATCCTGCGGAGAGATCGCCAGATGGAAGAAGTAGTCGTAAGTACCTGCCGATGCGCCGTTGAAGAACACGACGACCAGTCGGGTCGAGAGGTAACTGGCCAGGAGTCCGATCATGTAGATCGGGATGACACAGATCATGGCAGCGATCACCCGGGTACCCGCGAGGAAGGGGATCGATCGGATCGCCATCGAGTCCAGCGCGTCGATTTCGTCGGAGATACGCATGGCCCCGATCTGGGCGGTGAAACCCGTTCCGACCTTGGCGGCCAACGCGATCGCGACGACAACAGGGGCCAGTTCACGGGTGTTGGCAACCGCGGACAGCATGCCGGAGAGCGAGGTCATCCCGACAAGCTCGAGGCCCCGGTGGGTCTCGACGCCCAACATCATCGCCGCGGCCAGCGACATCGCGAAGACGATCCCGATGGTGCCGCCGCCGGACAACAAGGAATTCGTGCCGAAGCTGACCTCGCTGATCTGACCGAGTACATGCTTGCGGTACTTGGTGAGCGCAAAGGGGATCGATGCGATAGTGCGGACGTAGAAAGTGACGTGCTGACCGAGGGAGACGAGGCCGTCGCCCGCGGTTCGCAGGGGTCTGCTCGCTTGACGTGCTCGAACACGGAGATCGACGAGCGACATCAGAATTCACCGACTGCCGGGACGATTACGGTGTAGAGCGCGGACAACACTGTGTTCACGATGAAGACGAGCGCGAACGCGATGACCACGGCTTCGTTGACTGCGTCGGCAACGCCGCGTGGGCCACCTTTTGCATGTAGACCTTTGAAGGTGGCGACCAAAGTCGAAGCGATGCCGAAGACCGCAGCCTTCACCAAAGCCATGACGAAGTCGGAAGATCGCCCGTACTGACTGAACGTTGCCATGAACGTTCCGGCCGGAAGATGCTGGACGTAGATGTGGTACAGGTAGCACGCGATCACACCGCCGAAGGTGACCATCGAACACAGTGCAAGGGAGACGATCACTGCCGCAACCAATCTCGGTGCGACGAGGCGCTCGATCACGTCGATGCCCATCACTTCCATCGCGTCGATCTCTTCCCGGATCTTTCGTGAACCCAAATCCGTGCAGATCGCCGATCCTGCGACACCGGCCATCATCAACGCGCACACCAGCGCCGCGGCCTGACCGACGATGATGAAAGCTACGACAGCTCCGGAATATCCACCGGCTCCGATCCGGCCGGCCAGTTCACCGACCGAGACGGCGATGAATACACCGATCGGAATCATGAGAAGCAGCGACGGGCCGGTGCTGACGCGACCGATGAACAGGGTCTGAGTAACCGTCTCGTGCAATGAGAGTCGTCTGCGCAGGATTGCCGTGAACAGGCCGAAGAGTGCCTGAACCGAGAATCCGATCAGATAGCCCCCCTGTAACGCTACGTCTCGCACCGGGCCCTTCGCGGCTGGCAGCTCGTACGTCATCTAATTGAATTCCTTTGCAGATCAACAGTGTTCGGCACGGAGTTCGAACTGTTCGAGCGCTGGCGGTCGAGCGAACTGCCTGTGAAGCATCTCACACATATATGTGTCCAAGCAAGCATTATGTGAACCGAAATTCTCGTCGAACTGTCAGCCCTGTTGACCGAGTTTCCTTCATTGACGTGGAGATATCGGAACTGTTCATATCGACATCCTGTGTATGTTTACGAATATTCCGAATCTGTCAGTCGGATTGCTTCGTGGATGCGGGCTGGATGCTTCGAGCGGTGACCCTACCCACTGCTGGTGGCCACAGGCAACGTTTTGTTAACGAAGATTCTCGGTGGAAGCAACGGGGGAGGTGGCGAAGGGCGAGTGGTGTGTTCTGATCAAAGGCAGCGTTACCTGCATGTATGAAACTCTAGACGCGCGATGTGCTGAAATCGGTGTACGAGATTTCAGAATCATGCTTATGCTGATTCTCGTCTGATGAGCAGGCGGATCGAAGTGCTTTGTGCGTGAGGGCTGGAGAGTGGGGTACACGGTGAGCCTGAACGATCAGTTCGTCGACGCGCAGACGTCGAATGGGATTGTTCGGCAGCCGAGGTCCGACTCCGTCAAGAGGCGACCGAAGGACCGCAAGGCGCAGATCGCGGCTGCAGCGGCAATCGCGTTCAGTGAGCGCGGATATCCTGCTGTCAGTGTCGACGACATCGCGTCGGCGGTCGGTATTTCGGGTTCGGCGCTCTATCGGCACTTTCCGAACAAGTACGCGATGTTCCGCCACGCGGCACTGGAGTTGACCGGAGCGCTCGCCAGTGCCCTCGATGCCGTTTCGGTTGCGCCTGCGGCAACCGATGCGCAGCGGTTGCGCGAAGATCTGATTGCAGTGATACGAACGACGATCCGCAATCGGCGTACGGCCGGAATCTATCGTTGGGAGAGCCGGTTTCTCGACACCGATGATCGGAAATCCGTTCGAGCGCAAGCCAGTACGGTCAATCGCCGAGTAGCCCGGTATCTTTCGCGCTCCGAACCCGCGATGACGGCGAGGGACGAGACCCTTGTCGTGGCAGCGATGTTCAGCGTCATCGGCAGTATCACCGTCCATAACCTGTTGCTGCCCCAGCGAGCGATGGAGAAGGTTCTGCTCGACGCGTGTCTGGCGATAGATCAAGGTGAGGGTGCAATCACCGCTAGCCGCTTGGAGCAGTCCTCGTTACCTCGAACCGTGACCACGAACAAACGTGAACGTCTCTTGCAGGAAGCCGTGCGCCTTTTCGACTCTCGCGGGTATCACGACGTCAGCATCGAAGAGATCGCCGCGGCCGCCGGCTTGAACGCGTCCGGTATGTACCGCTACTTTCCCAGCAAGGCAGAGCTTCTCGGCGCCGTGTTCTATCGAGCTGCAGATCGCTTGGACTTGGCGACGGCAGCGGTCTTCGACTCCGCGACTTCGCACGAACAAGTGCTCCGGTCACTGTCGGCGATGTACGTGGAGTTGTCGTTTGCACAGCACGAATTGATGTCGGTCTACTTCTCCGAGATGAACAACCTTCTGCCGAGTCATCGAAGCGATCTGAAGAATCGCCAGAAGCTTTACGTGGTCGAATGGGCGCGAGTGCTCGGCGAGATTCGTCCTGAGCTGTCGGCAGTAGAGGCGAAGTTCGTAGTTCACGCTGCGCTCAACCTGGTCCCGGATGTCGGCCGCATGATGAAGTTCGACGCTGCCGCAGAGAACGCGGCCATGTTGCAGGTGTTCATGTCGGCAGTACTGTTCGGCCGTCGGGCTTCGGCCGCCTGAAGCGTGTCGGTGGGTGTGCGTAGTCTGGCCCACTATGAGCGAAGTCGTGTCACTGGCAGCTGCCCGTCGCATAGCGCTTGCCGCTCAGGGATTCGGCAAATCGCATCCCACGACGGTGACGCGTCGCAATCTGGTCGGCGTGATGGACCGGCTGCAGGTGCTGCAGATCGACTCGGTCAATGTCTTCGAACGCAGTCACTACCTACCCGTTTATGCGCGATTGGGCGCATACGACAAATCCAGACTCGATCAGCTTGCCTTCGCCCCCGGTTCGGGATACCTCGAATACTGGGGCCACGAAGCAACGTTCTTGCCGGTGGACATGTGGCCGTTGTTCCGTTGGCGGATGGACCAGTTTCGCGCCAAAGCGTTGAGTGACAAGGACGGGTGGGCTTCCGATCGGAGTGTCTTCCTCGATTGGTTGCGGCAGGAGTTGCGCGACAACGGTCCGATGGCGGCGAGCGAGATCGAACACGAGGCGAACACACGGCGCGGTCCGTGGTGGGGGTGGTCCGACGTGAAGGTCGGGCTGGAGACGCTGTTCCGTTGGGGCGAGGTGGTCTCGGCGGGGCGCGCCGGTTTCGAGCGTCGTTACGGCCTGGCCGAGCAGATGCTTGCACCCGAGATACTCGACGCACACGTCGAGCGGTCGGAGGCGATACGCGAACTGGTGCTGCGGGGTGTGAAGGCACACGGTCTCGGCACCCTCGACGACATCGCCGACTACTTTCGTCTGCCCAGCGCAGAAGCACGAACGGCATTGCAGGAACTCGAAGATGCCGGCAGTGTGCGCCGGGTGTCCGTCGACGGCTGGGAGCGTCGAGGCAAGGCAAGGGAGGTGTGGATCGATCCGCGAGCGAAGCGTCCCAGGTCCATCCGTGCGGAAGCGTTGTTGTCACCCTTCGACCCGGTAGTGTGGGCACGCGATCGAGCGTTGCGGCTCTTCGACTTTCACTACCGGATCGAGATCTACACTCCGGCGCACAAGCGAGTTCACGGATACTACGTGCTTCCGGTCTTGATCGACGACAAGATCTGCGCCCGAGTCGATCTGAAGAACGACCGTCAGAACCGTCGACTGCTTGTCCGCGCGGCGTGGGCCGAACCCACCGCGGACGCCGACACTGCGCCGCGGTTGGCGGAACTCCTTCGGAGAACTGCGCGTTGGCAGGGCTGCGACACCATCGAGGTGGAGAACAAAGGCACGTTGTCTCAGCAGTTGGCCGCCGCCATGAGGTGAGCCTTCAAGGCCGCGAGGGAGATTGTCATTCGGGAACGGTTATCCGCCCGTCGATTGCGGCCCTGCTGATGGAATTTCTCAATGCGGAACAACTTCCGGATCGAATTCTCGGCGGTTCAGCATCGTCGCGGTACTCCAAACATGCCGTGCGCGAATCTGATCGCCACTGGGTCGACGTGTGATGCCAGCTGTTCTTCTCCACGAGGACGTATGTTCCGCACCGCTCGCAGTCCAGCGGTTCCATGGTCATTGCCCTACTCCTGCGGCGGCCCTGCGTGCGATGTTGTCAGCGACTTCCTGCTTCCACACTTCGATGGGTTTGCTTGTGTCCATCTCGAATTCGAAACGGTCGACCATCTCGGGCGTGACGTCGGCGACGTCCACGTAGAACTGTTCATACCACCGCCTCAGTTGGTATACCGGACCGTCCTCGGTGCAGAGCAGCGGATTGTCGATGCGGGTCTTGTTCTTCCAGATCTCGATGTCCTGCTCGAACCCGACACCGATGTATCCGATCATCGCGTCGACAAGTTGATCGGCGAACTCGGCGGGCATCTCTGCGGACTTCTGGACGGTAATGCCGTACATGAGTACGAATTTGTTCGGGCTCACCGGGTAGTGGCAGTTGATCAGCACCGAATCGGTCGTGAAGTTCTCGTAGACGTAGCGC